>JAEUJL010000169.1 GCA_016794835.1 Gemmatimonadota bacterium
CGGAAGATTTCCGGCGCGACCCGCCCGCACAGGTTGGGCCTCGCGCTGACCTCCGATGGAGCCTCTCCCCCATGCGAAAGACGTACGCCTTGCTGGCTGCGGCCCTCACCCTTGGCGCCTGGGCCGCGCCGCTGGTTGCCCAGGACGCGAATCCCGCCCCGAACCGACGTGACGGGGAGGGACCGTTCGACAAGCTGATCATCCGCGGCGTCACCCTGATTGACGGAGCTGGCGGCCCGCCGCGCGGCCCGGTCGACATTGTGATCGAGAAGAACCGGATCTCCCAGGTCGTCGACGTGGGCTTCCCGAACCTCCCGATCGACCAGGCGCGGCGCCCGAAGGGCCCGGCGCGTGAGATCCAGGCCGAGGGGATGTACGTGATGCCCGGCTTCATCGACCTGCACGTGCACACCTGCGGCAAGCCCAAGGCCCCGGATGCCGAGTACTGCTACAAGCTCTGGCTGGCCCACGGCGTCACCACCGTGCGCGGAGTGCCGTTAGGCGGGTTCGAGTGGTCGTTGAGCGAGACGAAGCGGGCGAACGCCAACGAGATCACCGCGCCCCGCATGGTGAACTGCCAGCGCCCGGGCTCGGGACGTGGCTGGGGCAACAAGCCCATCCTCACCGAGGAGGATGCCCGCGCCTGGACGCGTTGGGCGAAGGAGCAGGGGGTCGACTGCCTCAAGGTGGGTGCCCACGATCCCGCCGTGATGCGCGGCCTGATGGACGAGGCGAAGAAGCTCGGGATGGGGTCGACCGCCCACCTCCAGCAACTCGGCGTGGGCAACATGAACGCCGCCGACGCGGTCACCCTCGGGCTCGGGGCCGTGACGCACTTCTACGGCATCTTCGAGTCGATGTATGACAAGAACGACATCCAGCCGTACCCGGACACGTACAACTACAACGATGAGCAGTGGCGCTTTGGCCAGGTCGCCCGCCAGTGGAACCTGGTGACGCCGGGGAGCGACAAGTGGAAGGCGTTCCTCAAGCTCCTCAAGGACAACAACGCCACGCTGGACCCGACCATGACGACGTACATGTCCGGTCGGGACCTGTCGAAGCGCCGCACCGTGGAGTGGCATGAGGGGTACACGCTGCCCTCGCTCTGGGACTTCTACACCCCGAACCGCGAGAACCACGGCGCCTACTTCTTCAACTGGACGACGTGGGACGAGGTGGCGTGGAAGAAGTTCTACCAGGTGTGGATGGAGTTCATCCAGGACTACAAGAACATGGGCGGCCGGGTGACCCCATCCACGGATGCGGGCTTCATCTACAACACGTATGGCTTCAGCTACATCGAGGAGCTGGAGAACTTCCAGGAAGCCGGCTTCCACCCGCTGGAGGTCATTCGCAGCGCCACCCAGCACTCGGCCGAGGAGCTGAACAAGGCCAGCGGGAAGCCGATCGAGATGGGGATCGTGCGGCCGGGCATGCTCGCGGACCTCGTGATCGCCCCGGAGAACCCGGTGGCGAACTTCAAGACGCTGTACGGCACCGGCTTCCAGCGGCTGAATGACAAGACAGGGAAGGTGGAACGCGTCGGTGGCGTGCGCTACACGATCAAGGACGGCATCGTGTACGACGCGAAGAAGCTCCTCGCGGACGTGGCGGCGATGGTCGAGAAGCAGAAGAAGGAGCGCGGGATCACGAAGTTGCCGGTGGCGCCGTTCGTCCCCTAGGCTTGGTACTCCCTTCGACGTGCGGCGGCTCCCGATGGTTGGGGGCCGCCGCTGTTTTTCCGGGCATTGTGACGTGATGTTGGGCGCCCTTCATCTCGTGGTGTGATGCAGGTCACAATGCGATGGTGCCTAACGTCCAGTCGCGAAAAGTCGAACGGAAAAATCTTCGTGGGGTAGTTACATTCCGGTGCACAGTCGTTTCGTGCCACGACTGGTCCCCTTGTGCGATTCCTCCTGGCACCTTCCGGCCTGACGGCTCCCCCAAGCCCCGATGACTACTCTTCGCATCATCCCGTTAGTCGCCCTGACCGCCGTCGTCGCCTGTGAGCGCGCGACGCCTGTCACGAGCGGCACCGATACCGGCATCGCGCTGGCGCGCACGGCGGCGGCCAAGGACTCGCTGATCCGGGTGAAGGATTCCCTCCTCACCGAGAAGTCCCGCCAGCTCAGCGAGCAGTCGCAGCTCCTCGGCGACGCCGCGGCGAGTGCCCGCATGGCGGCGCAGATTGAGAAGACCCTGGCCGACGTGCGGGTCGCCCGCGCGAAGGGCGAGGCGCCGGTGGCCGAGTCGTCGATGCCGTCGACGGCGGCGCAGCTCGAGCTGGCCGACAAGAAGGTGAAGACGCTCATCGCCCGGCTGAACGCCAGCCAGGCGCGGGTGCGCCGCATGCAGTCGGACAGCGTCACACGCGCGTCCATGGACTCGGTCACGCTCGTCCGGCTCGCGGACTACGAGCGCTCCATCACCGAGCTGCGTGGCACGGTCGAGCGCCAGCAGGCCGAGATCGTCGCCCTGACGACCCGCGTGGACTCCATGCGCCGCGAGAACGTGGTGCTGGTGGCGCGCAACGACACCATGCAGATGCGTACCAACGCCCTCCTCGCCCGTGAGGACAGCGCCTACATCGTCATCGCGACGGAGAAGGAGCTGATCGAGCGCGGCATCGTGCGGAAGGAAGGCGGGACCAAGCTCCTGTTCGGCGCCGGCAAGGCGCTCGTGCCCGGGCGCACCTTCGACCCAACGGTCTTCCGCGTGGTCTCCAAGCAGCGCGACACGGCCATCGAGTTCCCGCGCCCGGACAAGGCGTACCAGCTGGTGAGCCGCCACAACCTGCAGTTCACGAACCAGGCGGCGATCCGCGATGCCAAGGTGAAGGGTCCCCTCACGATCACCAACCCGGAGATGTTCTGGGCGGCGTCCAAGTACCTGATCTTCGTCGAGCG
>JAEUJL010000234.1 GCA_016794835.1 Gemmatimonadota bacterium
GCGCGTGATGCGTGGTTCGGGCAGTTGATCGACAGCGCGAGTGACATCATCACGGTGCTGGACGAGACGGCCACCATTCGCTTCGAGAGCCCGGCGGTCACGCGCGTCCTGGGGTACAGCACCCGGGACAACATCGGCGAACCCGCGATGCGCCTGGTCCACCCGGACGACCAGGCCGCGTTGAGCCTGGTGATCGAGGGCGTGCTCAGCGGTCGCCTGGCGGTCGGGCAGGCGAAGTATCGATATCGGGCGAAGGACGGGAGCTGGCGCGTCCTCGAGTCGGAGGGCCGTGAGCTGGCGTGGGAGGGGAACGAACGCCGTTTCGTCGTCACGACGCGCGATGTCACCGAGCGCGAACTCCTGGAGCAGCGGCTGGTGCATGCGGGCAAGATGGAGAGCATTGGTCGCCTGGCCGGTGGGGTGGCCCACGACTTCAACAACCTGCTCACCGTCATCATGTCCAACGCCGCACTCGCCCAGGTGAATGGCAACGCGCGGGCAGCGGTCGGCCGGGAGCTGGAGGAGATTGCCGGCGCTTCCGCGCGGGCGGCGCGGCTGACCTCGCAGCTTCTGGCGTTCGCGCGCCGACAGGTGGTGGCCCTGCAACCGGTGGACCTACGGAGTACGCTGCCGCCGCTGATGGGGATGCTGCGGCGCCTGGTGGGTGAACGTGTCGAGCTCGTGGCGGATGTTGCCGCTGATTTGCCACCGGTCCACGCCGACCCGGGGCAGGTGGACCAGGTGATCACGAACCTGGTGCTCAACGCACGCGATGCGATGCCGGGCGGCGGGCGCATTGCGCTGGTGGCCTCGGTACAGCACCTCGATGCCCAGGCGACGCCGGCGAATGAGGAGGTGGTGCCGGGGCGGTATGTCCTGATCCGCGTGACCGACACCGGCCCGGGGATTCCCGCCGCCGTGCGCGACCACCTGTTCGAGCCATTCTTCACGACCAAGGACCGCGGCCGCGGCACGGGACTCGGGCTGGCGACCTGCTATGGCATCGTGCGGCGTCACGGGGGACACATCTGGCACGAGGACGCGGTGGGCGGTGGGGCCTCCTTTGTCGTGTGCCTGCCGCTCAGCGCGGATCCCATCCCGCGCCTGCGGCCTTCAGGAGCGCCCTCGGCGGACGCCGTCCGTGGGTCGGAGACCATCCTGCTCGTCGAGGACGACATCCACGTGCGTGCGACGACGCAGCGCATCCTCGCGGAGTTTGGGTACCTGGTGCATGCCGCCGAACATGGGGAGGACGCGCTCCGGCTGATGGAGCGGATCCGGACGGTCGACCTCGTTGTCACGGACGTCGTGATGCCGCACATGGATGGGGTGGCCCTCGCGGAGCGGCTGCGCGAGACGATGCCCGACCTGCCCGTGGTGTTCGTGAGCGGCTACAACGAGCACGCCGGGGCGCTGGACCAGGCGGTCATGGGCCATGCGCGCCATGTGAGCAAGCCGTTCACCCCGCTGGAGCTGCTGCTGGCCATCCGGGGGCTGCTGGACGCGCGCGTGTCGTCCGTCGCGCACTAACGGCGCGCAGCTTCCGCGGCGGCGCGCCGCACCTCGCGAATCGCCCGCGTGTGCTCGCTGAAGGTTTCCCGGAATTCGTGGTGCCCATCCGGGTGCGCGACGAAGTACAGCCATGGGACCTTCGCGGGATTGGCGGCCGCGGCCATGCTCGGCGCCCCCGGTGACGCGATGGGCCCTGGGGGCAGCCCCGCATTCCGGTAGGTGTTGTAGGGCGAGTCGATCTCCAGGTCCTTGTAGAGGACGCGACCCACGTGTCGGCCGAGCGCGTACTGGACGGTGGGATCGGCCTGGAGGCGCATGCCGATCTTCAGGCGATTGTGGTAGACCGCGGAGATGATCGGGCGCTCTTCCGGCACCCGCGCCTCGGTCTCGATGATGCTGGCGAGGGTGAGCAGGTCGTGCCGGGTCATCGCCATGGCGCGACCGCGCTCATCCCACTCGGCCTTCCAGACGGACTCGAAGCGATCGACCATCTGGGCCACCGCGTCCCGCGCGGATGTCCCCGGGGAGAACGCGTAGGTATCCGGAAAGAGGTATCCCTCGATCGTGGGGGTGGGCACGTCGAGCCGCCGCCGGAGCGCGGTGTCGGCGACGGCGGCCTGGACGGAGTCCACCGGGACCTCGAGCACGCGCGCGAGCTGCGGGACGATGCGAAAGAGGTTCCAGCCCTCGGGGATGGTGATGATCCGGAGGAGTCCACGCCCGGATTGCAGGGCGTCGAGCACGTCCCCCCACGATTGCCGCGCGGTGAGCTCGTACGTGCCGGCCTTGATGCGACGATCGCGCCCGGTCCACGCGGCATACCGCATGAACAGCCGGGGAAAACGGATCACGCCGTGCGCGTGCAGCGAGTCGGCCGCCACGCGAAAGGACGCCCCCGAGGGAACCACGATGCGCCGTGGCGTGGGGTCGCCACTACATGCCAACAGCATGCCGAGCGTGATCGCCCCCAGGCCCCCGCGGCGCGTCACTCGGGGACCTCGCGTGCCGCGAACGACAGGGCATGCTGCAGCAGCACGGTGGCCGCGAGCGCGTCCACGTCGCCCTTGCGGCCGGCGGTGCTCCCGCCGAGTTCCTTGATGGCGCGGAGCGCGGCGGCGGTGGTGAAGCGCTCGTCCACGAGGCGCACCGGGGCACCGGTGCGCTCGGTCAGCACGCGCGCGATCTCGCGGACCTCGACGGCGCGCGGGGTGTCATTCCCGTCGCCGTCCAGCGGGAGGCCGAGCACGATGTCGGAGGCGTCGAGGGCTTCGAAGCGGCGGACCAGCTCGGCCACGGGCGGGCGCTTGCCCGCGCGCCGCAGGATGAACCCGGCCGGGGTGGCGATCGTGCGGGACGGGTCGGAGACGGCGAGGCCGATGCGTCGCTCGCCGTAGTCGATGGCCAGGATGCGTCCTTGCCCGGCTCCTGCCGACATCACCCCTGCGCCATCTGCACGAAGAACTCCCGGTTGGTCTTCGCGCGCGCGAGCTGCTTGGTGAGGAAGGTGATCGCCTCGTCCGACGGCATGTCGCCGAGGAAGGTGCGGAGGAGGTACACGCGGTTCATCTCCTCCCGGTCGAGCAGCAGTTCCTCGCGCCGGGTCCCGGACTTGTTGATGTCGATCGCCGGGAAGATGCGCTTGTTGCCGATCTCGCGGCTGAGCACCAACTCCATGTTGCCGGTTCCCTTGAACTCCTCGAAGATCACCTCGTCCATCCGGGACCCGGTCTCGATGAGCGCCGTGGCGACGATGGTCAGCGAGCCCCCATCCTCGATCTTGCGCGCCGAGCCGAAGAACTTCTTGGGCTTCTGCATGGCGGAGGCGTCGAGGCCGCCGGACATGATCCGCCCGGACTGCGGCAACACCGCGTTGTGGGCGCGCGCGAGGCGGGTGATGGAGTCCAGCAGGATGACCACATCGCGGCCCGCCTCGACGAGGCGCTTGGCCTTCTCGATGACCATCTCGCCGACCGCGACATGCCGTTCCGCCGGCTCGTCGAACGTCGACGCGACCACTTCCGCGCCGGGCACGTTCTCGAGGAAGTCCGTGACCTCCTCGGGGCGCTCGTCGATGAGCAGCACGATGAGGCGCACTTCGGGATGATTCGTCACGATGGCATTCGCCATCTTCTGCAGCAGGATCGTCTTGCCGGCGCGCGGGGGGGCGACGATCAGCCCGCGCTGGCCCTTGCCGATGGGCGCCACGAGGTCGACCACGCGCATCGACAGGTCGCCGTCTTCCAGGCGCAGGCGTTGGTCCGGGTACCTCGGCTTGAGGTTCTCGAAGGTCAACCGCGGGGCCGACGGATCCGGGACGTC
>JAEUJL010000254.1 GCA_016794835.1 Gemmatimonadota bacterium
CAGTGTGGCACGCATTGGCATCCGGGCCGCAACGTCGGCCTCGGAACGGATTACACCATCTACGCGCTCGTCGCGGGAACGGTGAAGTTCGAGCACAAGGACAAGCGCCGCATGCGCGTCTCGGTGGAACCCGCCGCATAACACCCGCGGCCCGAACAGCAGAAGCGCACCCCGTCCGGGGTGCGCTTTTCGTTTTCAGGGCCCCACGTCCTGGCACCTCCGGGAAGATCAGCGCCAGCCACCGCCCCAGGGCCCCAGACGAGCACCCACCAGCCCGTCGGTCAGGATGGCCACCGAGAACCCCTTGGCGGCGGCCTTAGCCTTAACGCGACCGGCGCACGAACGTCGCACCAGACAGAGCGCACGATGGCCGATGGCGTACCCACTCCCTCCGAGGCATCAGATGCCGACCTCGTGGCCCGCTGGCAAGCTGGCGATGAGCGGGCCGCGTCGCGCCTCGTGGAGCGGCACGCGGATGCGGTGGCCAGGTTCGTCAGTAGCCTGGGGCTCCGCAGCGGGGTGGAAGACGTGGTGCAGGACACCTTTGTGCGGGCGTTTGGGGCGTTGGCGTCGTTTCGGGGCGAAAGCTCCCTGCGGACCTGGCTGTTCACGATCGCCCGTCGGCTCGTGTCGGATGTCCGTCGCGCGCGACGGCGACACCCGGAGGACGAGGAGGTCCGCGAGGGTGACGCGGCCACGGAGTACGACGCCCTGGACATCGTGATTGCCGACGAATCACACCGGCGGATGCGCGACGCGCTGGCGACGCTCTCGCCGACACAACGTGAAGTGTTTGTCTTGCGGGTGAATGAGGGGTTGTCGTACAAGGAAATCGCCGAGGTCGCGGGGACCACGGAAGGGGCGGCACGGGTGCACTACCACAACGCACTGCGGCAGGTGAAGGAGCGTCTCCATGCGTGATTGCAGCAACATCGACATCCGGGAACTACTTCCCGACCTGCTCCACGGCCGGCTGGATGCCACACGCGTGGCGCTGGTCGAGGGGCACCTGTCGGAATGCGCGGACTGTCGCGAGGAGCTCGACCTCCTGCGATCGGCGCGTGCCGTGCTGACGGGGGCTCCCGCTCCTCGCATCGACCACCAGGCGATCCTCGCCGCCGTGGCCCGCTCGCGCGCCGCGGCGCCGGCGCGCCCCATGCGCTGGCGCTGGGCCGCGGCCATCACCCTGGTCGTCCTCGGCGGAACGTCCGTGGCGACGGCGGTGCGTTCCTTCCGGAACGAGCCGATCACCGACTCCATCCCGGTGCCTGCGATCGTCGCCACCATCGACACCCCGTCCGCCACCTCGACCGCGACGCCGGTCGCCGTCCCGCCGGCCGTCGAGCCTGCAGCGGCACGGCTCACCGCAGGTGGTGGCATCGATGACCTCGCGGATGAAGACCTGGAAGCACTGATCGGGGCACTCGAGAAGATCGAGGTCGCCCCACACGCCGAGCCTGAGGGGTCCCGCCAGTCGCGCTGGATCTCGAGCTCGACCGGAGGGAACTAGCCATGCAACGGATCCTGGTGGGCCTGATGTGCGCCGTGACCGCGGCCACCGCCGAGGCGCAGGCAGGCGCGCGACTGCGGGACGATTCGACCAGTCGAGGACGCCTCGAGGAGCGCTTTCGTGAGCGGCTGGCGATGGTCATGCGCGAGCGACTGTCGCTGACGGATGAGCAGTTGAGCCGCCTGGCCGACGTCAATCGGCGGCTGGAGGGCGAGCGTCGCACCTTGCTCAGGGAAGAGCTCGACATCCGGCGCGAGATGCGACGGGCCCTGCGGCCAGACACCACGCCGTCCGATGCGGCGGTTGACGCCTTGCTGGATCGCAGCCTGCGCGTGGAGCGTCGGCGCCTGGAGCTGTTCGAGCAGGAGCAGCGGGAGCTGCGGCAGTTCCTCAGCCCGGTGCAGCGCGCCAAGTACGTCGGGATGCAGGAGCAGCTGCGCCGGCAGATGGACGAGATGCGCGATCGCCGGAGCGGGCCGCCGGGCGAGCGTCTTGGACCTCCGGGGCTGCGGCGGCCTCGACGGCCGGGAGGGGATGGCCCTTGAGCTTCGGCCCTCGGGTGTCTAGCCTCATTCGTGCGCCCGGGTGGCGGAACTGGCAGACGCAGCGGACTCAAAATCCGCCGGGCTTCGGCCCTTACGAGTTCGACTCTCGTCCTGGGCACTGATTGGAGCGGCGCATCGAAGGGTGCGCCGCTCTTCTT
>JAEUJL010000345.1 GCA_016794835.1 Gemmatimonadota bacterium
CGGAACCTCCTTCAGGAAGTTCATCGCCGACGCCGAGGAGGCCCCGGTCTCGCCGAGCGCCGCGCGCAGCGGATCACGGATCGCCGTGGCACTCAACGGGGTGGGCTGCCGGCGCGGCGCGGCCAGGACGGGCGGTGCCACGTATTCCTGCCCCTCGTGGGCGGCCGGCTCCGGCGGCGGAGCGTTCACGAGCGAACGGAGGAACTCGAGCTCGGCAGCCGCGGACGGGGTGGTGGGCTCGGCAGCTGCCGGCACCGGGAGCTCAGCCGGGGCGGCAGCCTCCGGTTCCGACATCGCCGCGGTGACCTGGGAGACTTCCAGGGCGGAAGCGGGCACCACAGGCTCCGGTTCCGGCTCAGGAACGCTCGGTTCCGGCACCACCGGCTCCGGCTCCCGGGCCACAACCAGGACCAGCACTTCCTGCAGCTTCGCCAGCTCCCCACCCAGGGCGTCCCGTTGGGCCACCAGCGAGGAGATCGAGGCGTCGCAGCGCTCGAAGGTCGACCGTGCCTCCTCCTCGGTGTACTCCCCGACCGCCGCGCGCAGCTCGGTTTCTGCGCGCTCGTCACGCCGGGTCTCTTCCTCGGTCGCCAGGGCCGCGAGCCGCGAGCGCAGGGTTGCGGCCGTCGCCTCCAGCTCGACCGCGCGCCCTCGCAGCTGCGTCACCACCTGATCCAGGCGGGTCGCGTAGTCCGAGCGGACGCGCTCCAGCACATGGCCCGGCGCGGTTGCGCGGCGCCCCTCGAGCTGGGCGATCCAGGTCTCGTAGCGCGAACGCTCGGCGAGGAGTTGGTGCAGGACGTCCATCGTGCCTTCCGGCGATCCAGTCATGTGCGGTCTGTGCTCCGTGAGTCGGAGGGTACGGCGCATCCCGAGAACGGACTGTCCGGGAGGGCGCGCCGGCGTGCGTCCACGAGTGCTTCTACCTGTGGGGTCGTGAGGGTGTTCACGCGGCCCAGCTGACGGGCGGTCAGCAGGATGCGCGCGCTGTGCTCCAGGCTCTCCATGCGCTGGTGGGCCATGGTCAGCGTCGGCCCCACCGTCGTCGCGCCGTGGTTCGCCATCAGGAAGGCGTCGTGGTCGGCGACGAACGGGTCAAAGGCGTCCGCCAGGGCCGGGGTGCCGGGCGTGGCATACGGCACGAGCGGCACCCAACCCACCTGGAAGATCATCTCCGGCAGGACGCAGGCCGAGAAGGACTCGCCCGCCACGGCGAACCCGGTCGCCAGCGGCGGATGCGCATGCACCACCGCCTGGACATCAGGGCGTCGCTGGTAGATGCGCAGGTGCATGAGGATCTCGGAGGAGGCCCGGCGGCTGCCGCGAAGGTGCTTGCCATCGAGGGAGATCTCGACCAGGTCGTCGACGGTGGTATCCACCTTCGACATCCCCGCCGGCGTCACCAGCAGTCGATTCGGGCCGATCCGCACGGAGACGTTGCCGTCCGGTCCCGCGATCAACCCGCGCTCATACAGCCGCTGGCAGACCTTCACGACCTCGCGCCGCAGCGCCAACCCGCCGCTCACCGGCCTTCCCTCCGCCCTAGGCATTCTGTCGGTAGACGATCTGGCCACCCACGACGGTACACTTTGCGCGGCCGGTCAGCGTCATCCCCGTGTACGGGCTGTTCCGCCCCTTCGTCTGGAACGACGTCGGGTCCACCGTCCAGCTCGCCGTGGGGTCAAAGACTGTGACGTCCCCCACACTGCCCTTGCGCAGCGTGCCGCCCGGGAGCCCGAACACCCGCGCCGGGGAGCAGGACATCCGGTCGACGAGAGTGGCGTAGCCGATGATGCCGGGGGTGACCAGGTGGGTCACCAGGACGGCGAGCGCGGTCTCGAGCCCGATGATCCCGTTGGGGGCGTCGGAGAATTCCCGCTCCTTTTCGTCGTAGTGATGCGGCGCGTGGTCGGTGGCCACCAGGTCGATGGTCCCATCCTTCACCGCCTCCTGGAGGGCCGCCACATCCGCCGCCGTCCGGAGGGGCGGATTCATCTTGGCGTTGGTGTTGTATCCCTCCACGGCATCCTCGGTCAGCGAGATGTGGTGCGGGCACACCTCGGCCGTGACGCGGATCCCCCGCTCCTTCCCCCAGCGGATCAGCTCCACCGATCCCTTCGTGGACATGTGACAGAGATGCACATGGCCGCCCGTGCGGCGTGAGAGGAGGATGTCACGGATGACCATGATCTCCTCGGCCTCGTCGGGAATCCCCTTGAGCCCCAGGCGCGCGGAGACGATCCCCTCGTTCATCGCGCC
>JAEUJL010000370.1 GCA_016794835.1 Gemmatimonadota bacterium
CATCCCCACGCTCCAGCGACGCCGTCCGTCGACGACCAGGAGGAGGAGTGTGCGGCCATCGGCACTCGTCCCCACAGCCGTGCGGGGATGACGCGCCGCCGAGAAGTCCGGGCGCGTGCCTTCCACCCGATCCAGCGCGGCGGCCACGTCGCGACCGTCGGCGAGCAGGCGTCCCCAGCCCCCAACGACCGCGTGCGCCTGCAGGCGCTCGGTGCCTAACGCCACCTGGATGGCCAGGATCTCACCCGGCCGGAACGCGGCGTGCGCCGGGCCAACCACCAGCACGGCCCCGTCGCGCGGGATGGGCGTCGGACGATCCGTGTCCGCACGCGCGACCACGCGGTAGCGCGGCACGCCTGCCGCGGGTGTGAGCCGGGCCAGCACGAACCGGGATCCTCGGGGACGCGCGGCGCTATCCGCCGCCAGCTCGTCCCCGTACGCCGCGGTCACCACGACGGCACCACGCAGGGTCCCCGGCGGGTACGCGTTGAGCCCATCGAGTGGGAGACGGCGCGCGCCCGCCCGCACCTCCCCATGCAGCTCAAACCGGCCGAAGCGCACGCGACCATCGGTCAGGACGGCGACCTGCGAGCGTGCATCGTCGACGGGAGGGGCGTTCGTGTCGGGCCGGGTGATCCCCTTGATCCACTGGCCCCCCTCCACGTGGGTGCTGGTGACCTCACCGGTCTGCAGGTTGAAGAAGTCGGCGTTGAGCCCGATGAGCGGCGAGGCCCTCCGCGCCCGCCATCGCTGCGCCATGTCGCTCACGCGTTCGCGGCCCACAAAACGGCCGGTCGCGCGCATGGCATCCACGGTCACGGGTCCGGAGAGCTGCACGCGTACGAGGTGCATCGCCCAGGGGCCACGCCGGTCGAGGAGGCACTGGTAGGTCACCCCGGGCGCGACCGGGTGAACCGACGATGTGAGGCCGCGGTCGGCCCTGATGGTGAGCGTGTCACCCAGGCACGACATCCCCTGCCCGTGCGCGAGGCGCGATGCTCCCGCGACGACCGTCACCAGGATCAGCAATGGACGCAGCATCATGCGCGGGAAGCTACACGGGACGCAGGACGCGGGGCGCAGGACGCAGGACGCGGGGCGCAGGGCGCAGGACGCGGGGCGCAGGACGCAAGACGCGGGACTGCGACCTGCGACCCGCGACCCGCGCCCCGTGACCCGGCATCCATCGCGGCGGCGGCGCCCGGGTGATAACGTCCCGGTCTCCTCATCCCGCCCTGATGCGCGTCCTCCTGATCGCCCTCGCCCTCCTGGTGGGCGGCTGCTCAACCCCCGCGCCGACCCCGGCGGCGGCCCCCGCCTTCGAGTTCACCGACGCTCGACGCCAGGAGTTGCTCGTCGCCCGGGAAGCCGTGTGGCGGTCCTGGTTCGCCAACGACACCGTGCAGCTGGCGGCCCTCCTGCCGGCAAACCTCTTGGCCATTCCCCCCGAGGGCGACGGCTGGCAAACGCTCAAGGAGGTCCTGGCCGAGTCACGCGGCTTCGCCGCCAGCGGTGGCAAGCTGGTGCGCCTGGAGTTTCCGCGCACCGAGATCCAGGTGTTTGGCACCGTGGCCGTGGTCTTCTCGAGCTACCTGTTCGAGACGCAGGCCGGTGGGCAGACCAATGTCCTCAAGGGTCGGGTGACCGAGGTGTTCGAGTACGTGAACGGGCGGTGGGTGAATCCGTCGTGGCACATGGACAACGATGGATAGCGGTGGGAGTGATGGACGGCAGTTGGTAGACGGCAGTTGGCAGACGCGAGCGAAGCAAGCGCCCCGGACTTGATCCGGGGCCCAGTGTCTTTCAGACGGCACCTGGCACTCGACGAATGACCCACGTACTCACGACCTGACGGGGAACCCGTGCATCTTTCATCCCTGATTCACGCCGTGGACGCGCACGCGTGTGGCGAGCCTGGGCGCGTGATCGTTGGTGG
>JAEUJL010000373.1 GCA_016794835.1 Gemmatimonadota bacterium
TCGATGCGAAAGAGCGCCGTCCCCGGATTCTGGTCCGGCAGCCCCGTGCTGCACCCGGGCAGCTCCGCATCCGGGCGAATGTTCGCCGACCCCGAGATGTAGATGTAGACGTTGTCACGGTCCTTCGGGTCCACCAGCACGGTGTGCGTGTGCGAACCGCGGCACGTTTGCACGTTGTGCACGTACTTGGGGTTCTTGATGTCGGTGATGTCGAAGATGCGGATGCCGCGCAGGCGGTCCTTGCTCACCGCGGTCTGCACCCCCTGCCCCCCGCAGTCCACCCGCCCGGCCATCCCTTCCCCAGAGACAAAGAGCAGGTTCTTGTAGACCGACACGTCGCTCTGCGACGCCGGGCAGTAGTACCCGTTCACCAGTTGCGGCTGCCGCGGGTTGGAGATGTCCCAGATCTGGAACCCGTTGTAGTTCCCCTGGATGGCGTAGTTCCCCGTGAATGCCAGGTCGGAGTTGGTGCTGCCGACGAACTTGCCCGTCGGCTGCGCCGTGGCCAGGCGGGCCATGCCGCTGATGGCCTCACCGGCGTCATGCATGCCGGCCTTGAGCCCGACCCGCGGATCGTTCATGCGGGACGGGGCATTGTTGATCGTCGTCCCGCGCGCGCACGCCATCACGGCCAGCGATGCAAGGAGGAGCGTGCGATGGGTCAAGCGTGTACGTGTCATGTTGTCCATGGAGTGAGCGTCACCACCGATTGAGATTCTGCGAACTGCGCCGCGTCGTTGACCCGCGTCCTGCGACCCGCGTCCTGCGACCCGCGTCCTGCGCCCCGCGTCCCGCGCCCCGCGCCCTACCTTCCCAACACAACCTCCGCCAACATCCGCTTCATGCGGGCAATTTCCGTCGTCTGGTCGACGTTCACGTCCGAGGCGAACTTGAAGACCGTCTGGTTCTGCCCCGCACCATCCGCCGCAAACAGCGCCTGCACCATCGACACCGCCCCCTGATGGTGCTGGATCATGTACTGCAGGAAGAGCCGGTCGAAGTCGCGCTTGCGCGCCTGATGCAACTCCTGCATCTGCGCCTCGCTGAGCATCCCGGGCATCAGCATCATCATGGACTGGCCGCCCATCTCGTGCTTCATGCCCTTGGGGTCTGCCGCGGGCACGGGTTGCCCCCGGTCGCTCAGCCACTGGCGCATCAGCTGGATCTCGTCGGTCTGGGCATTGATGATCCGCGCCGCCAGCGTCCGGACCGACGGACTGGCCCCGTTCCGCGGAGCGAGACGCGCCATGGCAATCGCCTGGGCGTGGTGCCCGATCATCCCGGCCATGAACTCGGCGTCCGCCATGGTCCATGGAAGTTGCATGCTGTCCGCCCGCGCCCTGGCGATCGCCTCGGGGCTCGAGACGACCGCCGCGACCGGAATCGGGCTGAGGTCAAGGACAGCGCTCCCGCGCGCGCAGGCGGCGAGGGCGAGGAGAAGAGGGGCCAGGGAGCGAGTGAACATGTGATGCGTCAATCCACCTTCTACCGAAGTGGGGGGCCGAGGGTTTCGAGGGCACCTGCCCCACGGCGAAGTACGGGCAGCACGGGCAGCACGGGCGGTACGGGCGGTACGGGGCACGGGGGGTACGGGTCGCACGAGAGGCTGCCGCGCCTCCCTGCCAATCTATCGCTCTGGCCAGTTCCGGACCGTCACCCGACACCCGTAAGAGTGCGGAGGGCACCTTACCGACGAGCCGTGTCGCGTGCTGCTCGTACTGCCCGTGCTGCTCGTACCGCGCAGTGGCTCTTTACGCACGGGATGAACGGCCAGACTCCGAAGCACGGGCGGAAAGAGACGGGTGAACGCGTCCGGTCGCCCCTTACGGCGTCGGCGCCTTGATCTCGTACCCCGCGGGCGGGGTCACGCCGAGCAGGTGCTGGACGAAGTAGTCCCAGGTCCGACGGACCATGTACGGCTCGGAGGCGAAGCCATGGTTCCGGTTCGGCATGATGAACATGTCAAAGTCCTTGTTGGCCTTGATCAATTCATCTATGACCAGCTGGGTCGCCACGGGGTGCACGTTGTCGTCGAGGGTGCCGTAGGTCAGGAGCAGCTTGCCCTTCAGGTTGCGCGCCTTCCGCCAGTTGGACTGGGAGTCGAACGTGTCCGTGGTGTCCGAGAGCCGCCGGAGGAGTCCATGGTACTTCTCCCCCCACGTGAAGTCGTAGCTCCGGTTGTCGTGATTGCCGGCACTCGACACGGCCACCTTGAAGAAGTCGGGATAGGTGAGGATGGCGTCGGTCGACGAGAAGCCGCCGCCCGAGTGGCCGTAGATCCCCACGCGGTCGATGTCGATTTGCGGGATGCGCGCCGCCAGCTGCTTGATCGTCGCGACCTGATCGGGGATCCCGTTGTCCGTCATGTTGCCGTAGTAGGCGTCGTGGAACGCCTTGGAGCGCCCCGGCGTCCCCATGGCATCCACCTGCACGACAAAGACACCCAGCTCGGCGAGCGCATTCGCGCTGCCATTCGCGCTGGCCCGGAACTGCCGACCGCCTAACGATCCCACCTGCGGCCCCGGGTAGATGTAATCGATGATGGGGTACCGCCGGGTCGAGTCGAAGTGGGCCGGATACCAGAGGATCCCGTACAACTCGGTGACGCCATCACGCGCCTTCACCTTGAATGGGCGCGGGGCGCGGAAGCCCGCCGCCACGAGCCGCGTGACATCGGCTTGCTGCACCTCCTTCACCACCGTGCCGTCCATGCGACGGATCACCGAGACCGGCGGGCGCATCGGCGTCGAGTAC
>JAEUJL010000414.1 GCA_016794835.1 Gemmatimonadota bacterium
GTCATCGGCGACGGGTCGCTCACCAGCGGCCTCGCGTATGAGGCGCTCAACAACGCGGGCCACTCGGACCGGGACGTCATCGTCATCCTGAACGACAACGAGATGTCGATTGCGCCCAACGTGGGCGCGATGTCGAAGTACCTGACCCAGGTGCAGCGTAACCCGATCTACAACCGGGTGCGGTCCAAGATCGGCGAGTTGATCGAGAAGAACCACGCCATCGAGACCCTGGTGCGGAAGTGGGAAGAGAGCGTGAAGTCCTTCCTCACGCCCGGCGTGTTGTTCGAGGAACTGGGGTTCCGGTACTTCGGCCCGATCGACGGCCACGACCTCGAGCAGCTGGTGGATACCCTGGGGGCGGTCCGCGCCATGGGCGGGCCGCGCCTGGTGCACGTGGTCACGCAGAAGGGGCGCGGGTTCCCCGCGGGCGAGCACGGCGAGAAGTGGCACGCCCTTCCGCCC
Source organism: Gemmatimonadota bacterium (assembly GCA_016794835.1). Taxonomy (GTDB): domain Bacteria; phylum Gemmatimonadota; class Gemmatimonadetes; order Gemmatimonadales; family Gemmatimonadaceae; genus RBC101. The sequence goes on from JAEUJL010000414.1 coordinate 463, forward strand.
GGCCACGACCCGGCGACCGGCAAGCAGCTCAAGGCCTCGACCGCCAACCCCGCCTACACGGCGGTGTTTGGTCGCGGCCTGTCGGAGCTGATGGAGGAGGACCCCCGCGTGGTCACGATCACCGCCGCGATGCCGAGCGGCACCGGGACCGGTGTCGTGGCCAAGGCGCACCCCCAGCGGTTCTTTGACGTGGGGATCGCCGAGGGGCACGCGATCACCTTTGCGGCCGGGATGGCCACGCGTGGCGTGCGGCCGGTGGCGGCGATCTACTCGACGTTCCTCCAGCGGGCGTACGACAACATCATCCATGATGTCGCCATCCAGAACCTGCCGGTGACGCTGTGCATGGACCGCGCGGGACTGGTGGGTGAGGACGGCGAGACGCACATGGGGCTGTACGACATTGCGTACCTGCTGGCCGTGCCTAACGTGGTGGTCTCGGCCCCCAAGGATGGGACCGAGATGCTGGCGCTCCTGCGCACCGGCGTCGGGCATGACGGCCCGTTTGCCCTGCGCTACCCGCGCGATGCCGCGCCGGACGCGGTGGGGCCGATGCGGGACATCGCCGCCCTCCCCGTGGGAAGCTGGGAGGTGCTGCGCAAGGGGACGGAGGTGGCGATCCTCGCGGTCGGGACGATGGTGCGAACAGCGCTCGACGCGGCGGAAACCCTCGCCGCCGAGGGGCTCCACGTCACCGTGGTGAATGCCCGGTTCCTCAAGCCGTACGACGAGGCGACCCTGCAGGGGTTGCTGGTCGACCACCAGGTGTTGCTCGTGGTGGAGGAAGGAACGGTGATCAACGGCTTTGGCGCCTTCATGGCGTCCGTGGTCCAGCGCCTGGATCCTGGCGTGCGCGTGGTGGCGCACGGGGTGCCGGACCGGATCATCTACGCGGCGTCGCGCGCCCGGCAGCTCGCCGCCTGCGGGTTGGACGCGGCCGGCATCGCCGAGCGGGTCCGCGCGGTCCATGGCAGCGAGGCGGTCGCCGGATGAAGGTGCTCGGCGTCGTCGGCAACCGCGAGTACCCCGAACTCGCTTCCTTCCTCGACCGCCTCCTGCGCGTGGCGCCCGCGGCCGGGGTGACCCTCGCCTTTGAGCCCACGTTGCATGAGCTGGTGCCGCAGGCGATGCGCATGGACGACCCCGAGCGCGTCGACGGCCTGGTGACGTTAGGCGGCGATGGGACCTTCCTGCGCGGCGCACGCGTCCTCGCCGGGCGCACCGCCCCCGTGCTCGGCGTCAACCTCGGTCGGTTGGGCTTCCTCACCGCCTGCGGCGGCGAAGAGGCGGAGACCGCGATCCGGCGGTTTGCCGCTGGCGACTACGTGTCCGAGTCCCGCATGATGCTCGAGGCGCAGCTGTCGCGGAGCGGCGTGGACCTGGAGAGCTGGTATGCGCTGAACGACGTGGTGCTGCACCAGGGGGGCAAGGCCCGCGTGATTCGCCTGGTGATCGATGCCAACGGCGAGCGCGTCGCGTCGTACGCGGCGGATGGCTTGATCGTGGCCACCCCGACGGGATCGAGCGCCTACTCGCTGTCCTCGGGCGGCCCGATCGTCTCTCCCGAGTTGGACTCCATCATCCTGACGCCGATCTCGCCGCACACGCTCAGCGTCCGCCCGCTGCTCCTCGCTCCCGGGGCGACCGTGAGCCTGCGCGTGGCCGACGACGAGAGTGAGCAGCTCATCACGGTGGATGGCCAGGAGAGCGCGGAGTTCGTGCACGGCGACGTGCTGTCCATCCGCCGGGCGGAGCGCCGGGTGGAGTTGGTCCGCTTCCCGGAGACGACCTTCTTCGCCCGCATGCGCCACAAGCTCGGGTGGGGCGGGTCCTGAGCCGCGGCGACCCGACGTGCTGACGGAACTCGCGATTCGCAACCTCGCCATCGTCGACAGCGTGACCCTCGCGCTGTCCCCGGGCTTCAACGTGTTGACCGGTGAGACCGGGGCGGGCAAGTCGATCATCGTCGAGGCACTCGGCTTGTTGTCCGGCGGGCGCGCGAGTGCCGACGACGTGCGCACCGGGTGCGACCGGCTGGTCGTCGAGGCGAGCTTCGCCGGTGCTGCAGTGGACGCCCTGGCCCCCATGCTCCAGGCGCAGGGCATTGAGCTGGACGAGGGACGCGTCGTGCTCCGCCGCGAGGTCTCCGCGGCGGGACGGAGCCGGGCGTGGGTGAACGACGTGTCGGTGACCACGACGTCGCTCGCCCAGGTGGGGACGCAGCTGATCAACATCCACGGGCAGCACGACGCGCGCGGGTTGCTGGACCCGGATGTGCAACGGGACATCGTCGATCGCTTCGCCGGCGCCGTGCCGCTGCGGGACCGAGTCGCCGCCGCGTACGATGCCCTGGTGGCCGTGCGCACCGAGATCGAGCAGCTGACGCGTCGCCGCAACGAGGCGCTCAAGCGCGCGGACTACCTGCGACACGTGGTCCAGGAGATCGCCGATGCCCGGCTGGTGGCCGGCGAGGAAACGCGCCTGGCCGAGGAGGCCCGGCGCCTGGCCCACGTCGAGGAGCTGCGGTTGCATGTGGGGCAGGCGTTGGCCACGCTCGATGGCGATGAGGGCAGCACGGTCGACTCGTTAGGCCAGGCGCGGCGCGTGCTCGCCGCGGCGGCCCGGCTCGATGGGTCGCTCGACGCCCTCGTCGGCCAGCTCGAGGGCGTCATGGACCAGCTGAAGGACGCCGCGCGCGACCTGGCTCACTACGAGGGGGCCCTGGAGGCGGATCCCGCCCGGCTTGCCGAAGTGGAGCGGCGGCGCGACCTCGTGGATCGGCTGGCGCGCAAGCATGGCGGGACGGTGGAGCAGGCGCTGGAGGCCCTCGCCGAGGCGCAGGGGGAACTCGACCTGCTGGACACGGCAGCGACGGACCTCGGGGCGCTCGCGGGACGCGTGGCCGCGTGTGAGCGGGAACTCGCCGAGGCGACGGCCGCGCTGGGGGCAGCGCGGGCGGAAGCTGCCGGTCGTTTGGCCGAGCAGGTGACGCGCGTCTTCCCGGACCTGGGGCTCGTCGATGGGCGCTTCGCCGTGGCCCTCACCCCACTCGCGGAGCCGACCCGACAGGGCGGGGAGGAGGTCTCGTTCGTGACCTCGCTGAACCTGGGGCACGACCCGCGTCCGCTCGCGCGGGTGGCCTCGGGGGGGGAACTCTCGCGCGTGATGCTGGCCCTCACGACCGTCCTGACGCGGACGCACCGGGTGCCCACCCTGGTTTTTGACGAGGTGGATGCCGGGGTAGGGGGGCGCGTGGCGACCCAGCTGGGACTCCTGCTGCAGCGCGTCGCGTCCGATCACCAGGTGCTGGTGATCACCCACCTGGCCCAGGTGGCGTCGCGCGCGCACGCGCACGTGGTCGTCACCAAGTCGGCGGACGCCGGGGTGACCACCGCGGACCTCCGTCGCGTCGAGGGCCGCGACCGCATCCGCGAGGTGGCTCGCATGCTCGGTGGGGCGGAAAGTGCTGCCAGCCTGCGTCACGCCCGCGAGTTGCTCACGGCTGCCGACGCCTAGGCAGGTTGGGTGGCGGGCGCGTGCCGCCACCCCCGCCCCTATCGCCGACCCTCGAGCAGCTGGTTGTAGACCCGCACGGTCAGCGCCGTCACCGACTGCTTCATCATCCCCGAGCCCGCCAACGATCGACCGACCGTCAGGCTGACTTCCATCGGGGTCCGCGCCTTCTGCTGGAAGTACTGCGCCATCGTGGAGTAGGTCACCGACACGAGCGCCCGCTGGAGCACCTGCTCACTCCCGGACTCGAGCAGGGCGAGCTCCGGGCCGGCACTCCCGGTGTAGCGATCGGAGCCTTTGCGGTAGAGCTGCCAGGTGGCGCTCAGTCCCAGGTTGTCGGAGAGGACATAGCGCGGCGACACCTCGAGTGACACGGCGTCGCCCAGGTCGCGCTGGAGCACGGCAATGCGCGAGGCCGCCGGGAACGGGTCGGGCGTCGCGCCAGGCACCCGCTGCCGGATCTCGTCGGCCTGCTGGAGCGTGTACCGCGCGGACACACTTGCCCACGCGCGCCGCCCGAACAGGAGGTCGGCCATCACGCGCCCCTCCAGGTCGCGCTGCCCGTCGCCCGTCCCCACGTCGGCGAAATGGTGGATCGAGTCACGGGTGGCCGTGCCAAATCGCACGACCCCTTCCACCGCGAGGCGCAGGCGCACACCGGACGGCGTCGCCCGCTGCGGAATCCCTCCCAGTCCATCGAACAGGAGGAAGCGCCCGCCGACCTCGACGTCGCCGAGCCGGTTCATCCCGACCGAGATCAGCGAGTCGGCGCCGATGCCATAGGCGGTGTCCGTGAGGACGCGCTGGAGGTTTCCCCAGCTGAACTGTGTGGCCCCCACCGGGCGGGCGGTGATCCACCCCGTGCCGCTCGGCGGCGCGCCAAGGAACGCGGCGAAGTCCGTGGAGAGCGCCCCCAAGCGGGAGGCAATCGAGCGTTGGAGCGTTGAGCTGTCCGCGGGGGCGAACCGGCTCCCCGGCTTTGCCGCCGAGGTGCCGTACACGGATTCCACCCCGGTGGCCGCGGCCGTCGCCGACTGCACCAGCGCCTGCGCGCGCGCGCGATCCGCGTTGACCGCCGTGCAGCCAGGCGCTGTGCTCCCCACGCACGACTGGAGGAGCTGGCCAAGCGCCTGCGCCGCCGCTTGCAGCTGGGACACCACCACCTGGTTGGTGGTGTAACCGCGCGGGTTGAGCCCCACGGTCGATCCGTCGCGACTCTTGTTGGGCTGGAGCGAGACCTCCGTCCAGGTCTTCACGAGCGGGAACATCGCGCCGATCGTGAGTCGACGCGTCACCCCGTACTCCACCAGGATCGGTGTGCGCGCGACCGACACATCGAATCGGGTCTCGAGCGCGCCGAGTGTCACCGGGAGCCCGCTCGTTCCACCCACAATGCTGCGCACCCCCGCGCTCACCGCCGCGAGCGCGGGCAACTGGCCCGGGCCCAGTGAGTCCAGGTTGAAGTCGGCGGCAAACGGCTCGACTTCGCCCTTGGCGACGCGTCCGCGCCCGGCCGAATAACGCTCATGGCCGCGGGCCCACTCTGGGCCGGCCGTGACGCGGAGCATCCCCCGGGGGACGACCGTCGCGTCGGTCGCCGGGCCCAGGACGCGCTGCGCGTGCAGGGCGGCCGGCAGGGAGAGCGCGACGGCGGCGGCGATGGCCCGAACGCCCGGAAACCGGAAGACTGCGAATGGGAAGCTCATGCGGGCGCGAAAGATACACCTTGGAGGGCGGGGGATCGTACGACCCCGGACAAACACCCGCGGTTCCGGCGCGCCGCGGCCCCCGGACACGCTAACTTGAGCCTTCCCCCAGACCGTCCCTCCGTACGTGCAGCCGATTCCCGTCCCGTCCGTCCCCTGGCAAATCACCGGCAATCACTGGATTGCCCTCCCGTGCATCCACCCCACCGACGGGGCCCTGCATGCGATCGGGGTGATCCACCGCGCGGCGCGCGCCGCGGTTGAGTTCGCCGGGGGCGAGGAATTCAGCGAGGGGAAGGCGCCGGCGCTGGCCAGGCCATTCCTGGCGATTGATGGCGTCGCGGTGGATTGGGGGGTGGAGGGCCTGGTGTGGGAACGCGCGTATGGGTGGCTCCCGACCTTCACCGCGACCATCGGTGACGTGATCGTTCGCGCGACGGTGTTCGCTCCGTACGGACGCGATGCGGACACCGCGGGTGCCGTCTATGCCCTCGCCTTCGAGAATCGCTCGGCCACGGCAAAGCGCTTGACCGTTGGGTTGGACGGAACGCTGGGGCACCGGCAACTCCGCGTCCGGGTCCCGCGCCCGTTCCTCGATGCGCACGCCGTGCGCCGTGGGACGACGGATGCCGTGGTCCTGTCCGGCAGCGCGATTCCCGGGCTCGCGGCCCTGGCCATCGGGGCCGACGGGACGTCGACCATCAATGTGGCTGACGGCGCCTATGTCATCCGTCGCGAAGTCCGCCTGCCCCCGCGTGGCCACGCCGACACGGCATTCTTCCTCGCCGTCGGGCCAGAGGGCGATGGCGCGGAAGCCACCGTCGCGGTGATGCGACGACGCGGCTGGCGGTACCTCCTTACGGCCACGCGGGATGCGCTGCGCTCGCTCGAACAAACGACGGGCAACGAGGCGCTGGATGCGCTGATCAACCGCAACCTGCTCTTCGCGTACTTCTATGGCGTCGGCCGCGCGCTGGACGACGCGCATTTCTACCTGATGCGCACGCGCGTGCCCTGGCACTCGCGTGGCGTCACCGTGCGCGAGTGGGAGGCCCTCATGTGGACCCTGCCCGCGATCCAGCTCGCCGATGCGCCGCTGGCCCGTGAGCTGCTCCTGCGCGCGTGTGAGCTGCATGGCTATTCCCCGGGACAGGGGGTGCGGTACCTGGATGGCACCCTCTTCGAGCCGGGCTTTTCCCTCGAGGGCGCCGGCGCCTATGCCATCGCCATCGAGCGCTACATCCGCGAGACGAGCGACGAGCAGGTCGTCGAGGAGCCGGTGATTGCGGACACACTCTACGGCGCCTTCGATGACATGCGCGCCCGGCGTCGCGAAGAGGTGGCACTCTTCTCCACCGAGGTGTCACCCGCTGGCCACCCCACGCCCTTTGCCTACACCCTGCATGGCAACGCCGTGGCGGCGATGGCGATGGACGTCTTTCGTCGCACCCTGGACGAGGAGACCGCGGCCCAGGTCGATGACCCGGAGGCCGTGCGCGCCGCGTGCGCTGAGCACTTCACGCGTGCGCGGGACGGCAAGTCGATCCTGATGTCGGCCGTGAACCTCGCTGGTGAGGCGGTCGCGGACGATGACCCGTCGGCCTCCGTGGTCTGGCTGCCGATGTACGATGCCGCGGATCGCTCGGACCCGGTCTATCGGCGGACCGTCCGCTCCCTCGAGTTGGAGCCCCATGTGCTGGTGCGCCAGGTCGCGCACCTGCTGGGGCCGGAAGCCAACGATGTGCTGGCCTGGCTGCGGCGCGCGCCGCTCCACAGCGGCCTCGCGACCGAGTTCGTCGATGCCGAGGGGCGTGGGGTCGAGAATGGCGGCGATGCCTCCCTCGCCGGCCTCCTGGCCTACATGATCTGGCTGTCGGTCCACGTGCTCGGCGTTCGTCCGTGAGCGCGGGCGCTGCGGCGGAGCTCTTTCGCAGCGCGTACGGTCGTGATCCCGACGTCGTGGCATCCGCTCCCGGGCGGGTGAACCTGATCGGCGAACACACGGACTACAACGGCGGCGAAGTGCTGCCCATGGCGATCGACCGGCGCACCTGGGTGGCGCTGGGGCGTGAGCCCGGCGCGGTAAGCCGGGCGGTGTCGCGCGAAGTGGGCGACGCGGGGAGCTTCACCCTTGCCACGCCCCAGGCGGCCGGGGCGTGGTGGGACTATGTGCACGGCGCCCTGCGCGAGGTGCGCACGACCGTCGGCGACGGCGGCGCGTGGGCGGTTGCGGTCGTGAGCGATGTGCCCGCCGGGGCCGGGCTGAGCTCGTCGGCCGCGCTCGAGGTCGCCACGGTGCTTGCCGCCGCGCATCTCACCGATCCCGCAACGCCGCTCGCCATGCCGGTCGTCGCCCAGCTCGCCTACCGCGCGGAGCGTGAGTTTGTGGGGGTACCCTGCGGGATCATGGACCAGTGTGCCAGTGCCTGCGCGACCGAGGGCCACGCGCTGCGCATCTGGTGCGACTCCGGTCGCGTGGCGGCCGTGCCCTTCGACCGGCAGGTGCTCGTGATCGACACCGCGGTGCCGCGGTCGCTTCGGGGATCGGCCTTTGCGGAACGCCAGGCCGCCTGCGTGCGGGCCCTGAAGACCCTGCAACGTCATGCGCCGTCGCTGGACGTCCTCGCCCATGCCAGCCTTGCTGCGATCGAGTCGCTCCTCGATGGGGAGGACCGCCGCCGGGCCCGCCATGTGGTGCGGGAGTCGGCCCGTGTGGGTGAGGTCGTGGAGGCGCTGCGCACGGGGCAATCGTTAGGCCCCTGGCTGGCCGCGTCGCATGCCTCCCTGCGCGACGACTACGCGTGTTCGTCCCCCGAGCTGGACTGGGTGGTGGATGCGGCCGTGGCGACCCCCGGAGTCGAGGGGGCGCGATTGACGGGGGCCGGATGGGGAGGGTGCGCGATCGCCATTGGTGAAGCGGAGGCCCTGGAGGTGCTGCGAGCCCGGGTCATGGAGGACTTTCCCGGGCGATGGGGGCACCCGCCCCGGAGCTGGCGCACGCGCGCGAGTCGCGGTGCATCGATCGACGCCTGACCGGATAGCAATCGACGCAGGTCCGCGCGCTATTATTCGCGGTCACGCGAGGGTGGCGAAATGGTAGACGCGGGGGACTTAAAATCCCCTTCCCGCAAGGGAGTGCGGGTTCGAATCCCGCCCTTCGCATCACGCGCTTTCACCGATCATCGTCCGCATGACTGACGTTGTTTCCCTCGCCGCAGAGTTGTTGGCCATCGAGTCTCCCACCGGCGGGGAGGGGCGGGCGGTCGACTTCGTCTCGCGCTGGCTCATCTCGCGTGGATGGAACGTCACCGTGCAGGAAGTCTCGCCCGGACGCGGCAACGTGTGGGCCTCACGGGCCGGCGGTGGGGTGACGCTGTCCACCCACCTGGATACCGTGCCGCCGTATGTGCCCCCGCGCCTCGAGGGCGACGTGCTGTATGGTCGCGGGAGCTGCGATGCCAAGGGAATCGCCGCCGCCATGCTCTGTGCGGCGGATGCCATGGCCGCGCGCGGTGAGGACCGCGTCGACCTCCTCCTGGTCGTCGGCGAGGAAAAGGGCTCCGATGGCGCACGCATGGCCAACCGGCTCCCGGCCACGAGCCGCTGGTTGATCAACGGCGAGCCGACGGAGTCCCGCCTCGCCATCGGGTGCAAGGGCTCGCAACGGGTCACCCTGCGTGTTCGCGGCCGCGAGGCGCATTCGGCGTATCCCCACCTTGGGGCGTCGGCCATCGAGCCGATGCTGGCGCTCCTTCCCACCCTGCGCGACGTCGACTGGCCCACTGATCCGCGGCTCGGCGAGACGACCGTGAACATCGGCACCATCCGCGGCGGCACCGAGGCCAACATCATCCCCGGCGAGTGCGAGAGTGAGCTGATGTTTCGTCTCGTTGGGGATGTCGGGGTGGTGAAGGCGCGCCTCGAGTCGTGGGTCGCCGGGCGCGCGGAGATTTCCTACGGCTCGTACATCCCGGCGCAGTTCTTCCACACCATCGACGGGTTCGAGACGACGCCGGTCGCCTACACCTCGGACATCCCCTTGCTCGATCGTTGGGGGACGCCACTTCTCTTCGGCCCCGGATCGATCCACGTGGCCCATACCCCGGATGAACATGTGTCGGTGGCCGAACTGCGGTCGGCGGTCGACGCGTACCAGCGCCTGGTTTCCGCCCTGCTCCCCGCCTGACGATGCCCGTGCCTGCCTCACCGATCCCCGTGGCCGTCCTCGGCGCAACGGGCGCCGTTGGCCAGACCTTCATCCGGCTGCTCGAGGGACATCCCTGGTTCCGCGTCGCCGAGGTTGCCGCCTCGGAGCGATCGGCCGGACAGCGATACGACGCGGCGACCCGCTGGATCGAGGGGGCGATGCCCGCCGCGGTCGCTGACCTCACCGTCGTGGCATGTCGCCCGGACGCCGTGCGCTCACCGGTGGTCTTCTCGGCGCTGGACAGTGGGGTGGCGGGGGAGATCGAGGCGGCCTTTGCGGCCGCCGGTCGCCTCGTGCTCAGCAATGCAAAGAACTACCGCATGGACACCGACGTGCCCCTGGTGATCCCCGAGGTCAATGCGGACCACCTCGGACTGTTGGCGACGCAGCGGTCCCAGCGGGGCTGGACCGGTGGGATTGTCACCAATGCGAATTGCGCCGCCACCGTGGCAGCGATGGCCCTCGCGCCGGTCCACGCCGCGTTTGGCATCGAGCGCGTCTTTGTCACCACCATGCAGGCGGTGTCCGGCGCCGGATATCCCGGGGTTCCCTCGCTGGACATCCTCGGGAACGTGATTCCCTACATCGGGGATGAAGAACCGAAGATCGAGCGCGAGATGAACAAGATGCTCGGCCGGCTCGAGGCGGGACGCATCGCGGACGCGCCCTTCACAGTGAGTGCCCACGCCAATCGTGTCCCGACGATGAACGGCCACATGGCGTGCCTCTCCGTGGCGTTCCAGCGCTCGGTCACGGTGGAGGAGGTGCACGCGGCGCTCGCGGGATGGCAGGGACATGCGATCTGCCGCGGCCTGCCCTCGGCGCCATCGGTGCCGCTTCGCGTGATGGCGGAGCCGGACCGGCCACAGACCCGCCGTGACGTCGACGCGGGTCGCGGGATGACAGTCAGCGTCGGCCGGATTCGCCCCGATCCGTTGTTCCACGTGAAGTTCGTCGCCCTGGGCCACAACACCATCCGGGGGGCGGCGGGTGGCTCGATCCTCAACGCGGAAGTGCTCGTGGCGCAAGGCGCCGTGCCGGTCGCATGATCGTCGTCAAGTTTGGCGGCACCTCGGTCGGCGACGCCGACGCGATCGACCGCGCGGCGGCGATCGTCCGGGAGCGACTGCCGCGCCAGCCGCTCGTCGTGGTCTCCGCGCTCGGGGGCGCGACCAACGCCCTCATTGCCATCACGCAACAGGCCGCCGAAGGCCAGCTCATCTCGGCCATCCGCGGGGTGGAAGCGCTGCGCGACCGTCACCTCGAGGCCGCCGAGCGATTGCTCTCTCCCGGTCCCGGGCTGCACGAGGTGCAAGCCGAGCTTGGGGCGACGTTCGATGAACTCGCGCACCTCGCCGAGGCGCTGTCCACCCTGGGGCATGCAACGCCGCGCGCGCGTGATGCGATCGCCGCCAAGGGCGAGCTGTTGTCGAGCGTCCTCGTGGTCGCCGCCTTCCGTGAACGCGGGGTCCCGGCGACCTGGGTGGATGCGACCTCGGTGATGATCACGACGGACCTCTTCGAGAAGGCCGAGCCTCGGCCCGATCGCATTGCTGAGGCCTCACAGCGCGTGTTGCGCCCGCTCCTGGCCCAGGGGCAGGTGCCCGTGGTCGGCGGGTACGTGGGCGCGACGGACCATGGGATCACCACGACCCTGGGGCGCGGCGGCTCGGACTACAGCGCCTCGCTCTTCGGGGCCGCGTTAGGCGCGGAGGCCATCGAGATCTGGACCGATGTCGATGGCATGCTGACCGCCGACCCCCGCGTGGTGCCGTCCGCGCGGTTGATCGATCGTATCCGGTTCGATGAGGCCAGCGAGTTGGCGTCGTTCGGGGCGAAGGTGCTCCACCCCAGCACGATCTCCCCGGCGGTCCGCCTGGGGATCCCGGTCTGGATCTTCAACTCGCGCAAGCCACAGGGCACGGGGACGCTGATCACCTTCGAGGCCCCGCGGCGCCCGGTCAGCGCGATCGCCGGCAAGTCGGGGGTCACCATCGTCAAGGTGCGCAGCCCGCGCATGCTGTTACAACACGGCTTCCTCCGGACCATATTCGACATCTTCGATCGTCACCGGACCTCGGTGGACGTCGTGGCGACCTCGGAGATCTCGGTGAGCGCCACCATCGACGACGCCACGCACCTCGACTCGCTGGTGGTCGAGCTCTCGGCGCTCGGCGATGTCTCGGTCGAGCGGAACCGGGGGATCGTTGCCCTCGTCGGCGCCGGCATGGGCGAGTCGAGCCAGGCGATGGCCGCGGCGCTGGGAGCGTTGCGCGACCTGCGGGTGCACATGCTGTCGCTCTCGGCGAGCGCGATCAACCTGACGATGATCGTCGATGGGGACCAGGTGGCCACGGCGATGGGCCGGCTCCACGACGCCTTCTTCCCGGTCACGCCATGAAGCTGTTGATCGTTGGGGCGGGCCGGATGGGACGGGCCATCGAGGC
>JAEUJL010000415.1 GCA_016794835.1 Gemmatimonadota bacterium
CCCGTCCGGCGCCCGTCCTTGTGGGAGCTCCCCCCGGCCCCGGTGCCGTCGCGCGCCACGAGGGCGGCGGCGCGCGCGCTGTCGGCGGGGTCGGTCAGGGAGATGACGAGGTCGCCGCGCTCATAGTGGTATCCGCCAAAGCTCGGTACGGCGGCGGCAAGGGCCACAAACTTGTCTTCCTGCGGGCGACGGATGGCGTGCTGGGGAATCACGGCCCGGAGTGCTGACGTCGGCTCCAGCGGGCCCACGTCGCGACGATCGGGCTCGGCGCAGGCGATGATGGTGATCGCAAGGACAGCGGTACGCGTCTTCATTGGGGAAGTGCTCGTTCAGGGCACCGGGCCAGGTGGCGGACTGGCACCGCGGTGCTCCTAACGTCGCACCGCCACGCCACAGACGCGTGAACGGTGCCCCAATGGGATCACGTCACAGCTTCACGGGGCGTTCGGGAAGGCTCCGCGATCGGCTGCGGTCCCGGGCGAATCGCTCGATGATGTCCACGGCGCGGAGTCGCGCCAGCGAGGTGGGGCGGGTGCCGGCGATGCGGATCGCCGCCGTGCTCAGGTGCGACGACGAGGCGAAGCCGAGCACGTCGGCCACGTCGCCGACGTCGTATCCCGGGTTCTTTGCCAGCTCGGCTGCGGCAATCAAGCGCACCAGGTCGATCACGCGCTTGATGTTCGGCGCCCCATCGGCGGAGAACGCCCGGCTCAGGTGCTCGCGGGAGACGCCGAGGGCCAGCGAGATCACCTCAGTGAGCACGGGGCGACCACCGTGGGCCACGAGGACCGCCCAGGCCTGCCGCTGCATGCGGGAGTTGAGCTGCAGGACCTCCGGGGGTTCCTGCAGGGCCGTGGAGAACCGCCGGGTGAACGACTGCGCCTCGACGAGGTGCCGGAGGACCGTATCGTCCACTTGCTCGACCACGAGATCGGCGAAATCGGCCGCTGCGGCGCGGGCCGCGAGGCTGGTGTCCGACGGACGCAGCGGGGTCATGCCGACAAAGGGCGCGCTGGGAAACTCGCGAGCCAGGCTCAGGGCGCTGACGATGTCCTCGGTTGGCGCCGCGAGGTCGACGATGGCCGCGTCGACGAGGCGGCGATGGAACGCCGCGACGAGTTCCCGGCGCGAGCGGACGATATGGAGGGAGGCGACACGCCGCGGGAAGGCGTGACGCAGGGCCGTCCGCGCGCGATCGCGGTTGGCGAGGGCAACGACGGACAGCGGGACGAGCGGCACCGTGAACCCCGGCGGGGACACGCGGCTCATCCCCCGGGGGCTCCCACCCACTCGGCGGCGCGCTTCAACACGTCGCGGGCGTTGTCGTAGGCGATCATGTCCACGGCCTGTGCCAGCTCCACCCACCGGCACTCGGTGATGCCCTCGTCCGCCTGCGGCACCGTGGCGGCCCCAAATGACTCCAGCAGGAAGAAGTGGCACCACTTGTGGATGTGCCGCCCGCGGAACTGGAAGTGCCAGTCGATCGCCCCAAGTGGCGCAAGCAGCCGGAGGTCATCCAGCCCGGTCTCCTCCTGCACCTCGCGCAGCGCCGCCTGCTCCGCGGTTTCGCCTTCCTCGAGGTGGCCCTTGGGGAATCCCCAGTTCTTGTAGGAGTCCCGGATCACCAGGTAGGCCGCGGCCGCGCCATCGCGCCGGACGACCACGCCGCCGGCAGAGACCTCCTCGTGCGCGTTCCGCTTGCCCTGTCGACGGGCATCGCCCCGACCCCTCCGCCCCCGGCGCGGCATCTCAGACGCCTGCGGACTCGTCCAGGTCCGCCCGGCCCTCGACGAACTGGCGCACCACGTCATCGGTGGAGTGCCGGATCTCGTCGACGGTGCCCACCTGCCGGACGCGCCCGTCGTACAGCATGGCGATCCGCGTCCCGACGCGGAACGCGGACTTCATGTCGTGCGTGATCACGATGGAGGTGAC
>JAEUJL010000418.1 GCA_016794835.1 Gemmatimonadota bacterium
AGCACGATGACCCTGGACCAGTTCGTGCTCGATGCGGAAGCCATCGTCGACCACCTGCGCCAGCGCCTTGGGCAGGAGAAGGTCATCGTGATGGGATGGTCGTGGGGCACCGCGATTGGTGCGCGCCTCGCCATGCGTGTGCCGGAGAAGTTGCACGGCTACATCGGGCTGGGACACACGGTGAACACGGCCGCTGAGCGCGCGGCATTCGAGGGCACGCTGGCGCGTGCACGCGCCGCGGCCAACAGCGAGGCCGTCCGTGAACTGGAGGCGCTGGAGCCGTATCCGGGGGCGGAGGGCGAGCGGATGCTGCCGGGAGCGATGACCGTGCGCAAATGGGCGCGGGTGTACGATGGCGGGTGGTACGGCCGCGATGATCTCGCGCTGTACGAGGCGCTCCCGGAATGGTCGCCCGACTACACCGACGCCGATCGTGCGGCGCAGGGGAGTGCAAGCGGCTGGGCGGGCCCGCTGTTGATCGGTAGCCTGGCGCGGCGCGACCTGCTCGTGGAAGCAACGACGTTCAAGGTGCCGGTGCTTGTCCTCATGGGGCGCCACGACCTGCACACCCCGCTTCCCCCGGTGGAGGAATACTTCGCGCGGATCACGGCACCATCCAAGAAGCTGGTGATCTTCGAGAAGAGCGGCCACTTCTCGATGTTCGAGGAGCCCGGGCGCCTGTTGGTCACCCTCGTCCAGGAAGCGCTGCCGTGGGTGCCCAGTCCGCAAGGCGCCGCCCGACCATGAGTGCGTCGCGGTAGACGCCGGGGCCCCCCTACTGCAGGCCCGTCACCACGATTCGCCGAGAGGTCGCTCGGCGCTGACGAACGGCCTTGGCCCGGGCGATGGTCCCGTTACCCTATGGATCCGGAGACCACGACGCATGGACCATATCGAAGCAGGCCGCTACTGGAACGAAAACGCCGAGGTGTGGACGCAGCTCGTTCGCGAGGGTTACGACCTCTACCGCGATAAGCTCAACACGCCGGCATTCCTTGCCTCCCTGCCCGACGTGCGTGGCCTCGACGGCCTCGACCTGGGATGCGGTGAGGGACACAACACGCGCCTCCTCGCGGAACGCGGCGCGCGGATGACGGCGATCGACATCTCGGAGGCCTTCATCGCGCATGCGCGTGCCGCCGAGGCGGCCACCCCGCTCGGCATCTCCTACCAGGTGGCGAGCGCCGTGGAACTGCCCTTCGCGGATCGTTCCGTCGACTTCGTCACGGCCTTCATGAGCCTGATGGAGTTTCCGGAGACCGAACGTGCGCTCGCCGAGGCACGGCGGGTGCTCCGCCCGGGCGGATTCCTGCAGTTCTCGATCGAACACCCGTGCTTCTCCACGCCGCACCGTCGCCAGCTGCGCGACGCCAATGGCATGACCTACGCGGTCGAGGTGGGTGGCTACTTCGAGCGCCCGCACGCCGCGATCGAGGAGTGGATCTTCGGTGCGGCACCCGCGGAACGGAGGGCCGGGATGCGCAAGTTCCGGATTCCACGCTTCCCGCGCCCTCTGCACGAGTGGGTCAACCTCCTCGTGGAGGTCGGCTTCACGATTGAGCGCATGGAGGAGCCGGCGCCGAGCGAGGCGACGGTGCGCGAGGTACCCTACATCCAGGATGCGTCGGTGGTGCCGTACTTCCTGCATCTCAGGGTGCGCAGGGACGCCTGAGGGGCGCCTGAAGGGCAAGGGCCAGAGCGCAGCACGGGAGGCACGGGCAGCCCGGGTGGCACGGGATCCGTGCGGCATAACTCACGTGCTGCTCGTGCTGCGCACGTGCCGTTGCTCCTCTAGATCACCTGTCCGAAGTCCACGCGCAGCTTCCAGGGGCCCGATCGATCCGTGGCCCGCGCGGCACCCACCCCGATCGCCCCACCAAAGAACCGGAGCCCGATGGTGACCGACGTCCGGATGCCGTCCGTCGGGCGCGACACCGGGACAAGGACGCCGAGCGGGACGAACCCGTCCACCGGTGGCGGTTGTTCGATGCGGGTGCCCAGGCGCCAGTTCGCCTGTTGTGCCCCGGTGCCGGACAGTTCGGTCACCGCCGCCTGCGCCCCTAGGGCGAGCGCGGGTGACAACCCCGGCAGGAGCCAGCGACCGATCGGTATCGGCGCCTCGAGCACGGGGAGCCGGTACATGGTGAGCCCGCGCAACATCGCGGCCCGGTCTCCGACAAACTCCTTGTAGCCGTAACCCTGCAGGCGCTGGTTGCGCCCGACTTCAAAGAGCTGCTGCGGCGGCACGGCGTCGCCAAACAGGAGCCCCAGGTCGCCGCGGGCGACGAGGGTGAGTCGCCCCCGGTTGCTCCGGCCCATCACCCGGGCGTCCAGTCGCGTGAAGCGCAGGTCGCCCACGCCACGCTCGAGGTTCACCAGGCCGCCCACGCCGGTCCGCATGAACTCGGCGTTCACGTCCGGATGAAACTCGAACGATGCCCAGGTGCGCCACCAGGTGCCCGCGTCGACGCCGCGATTCTCCCGGAAGCCGGAATCGCCACGGAACAACCCGCGCGAGAGGTGAGGCACGACGTGCGCGTCGCGCACCGGCCCGGTCTCCAAACGCAGCGTGCCAAACGCACGCCCAAGGCGACGATGCACCCCCACGGCGGCCAATCGGCGGTCCACATAGTCGTAGTCGTCCACGCCAAAGACCGCCCCGAGCGTCGAGCCACTATCGAACGCGCTGCGAAAGTCGTTGGTGATGTCCAGCGACCGGCCGGCACGCACCAGCGTGGTCCACGGGCCACGCTCCAGCTGCGCGGACACGCGCCCCCGGACGACCTGCTCACTCCACGCCCACCCCGCGGTGCCCTGCAGCACCAGCCCCGGGAACGCGTCGCGAAAGCGGTGCTGCACCCCCCATCCCGTGAACGCGCCCTCGATGCGATTTACGCGCACCGCATCCATCACGCGCGGCACCCGGAAGTCGGTCCGCGGGGCCCCGGTCGGGCGCCACACGTCGGGTGCGAGGTCGTCGAAGTCGTCACCGTGGACGCCGCTCGTGAGGTCTCCCAGCTCCCGACGCCACGCGCGAAACGCCGCCAACGACTCGGCGGGTACGCGGGCCAGGCGATAGGGAGATGGCACCAGGGAGTCGACGCGTGCGACGATCACCGTGTCGTTCACCTCGTGCTGTCGATACCGCGAGACGATCCGGAAGATGTTGCGGGCGTCGGTCGCGGC
>JAEUJL010000446.1 GCA_016794835.1 Gemmatimonadota bacterium
CCCTGCGTGTTGGTCAGCATGGCCTGGGGACTCACCGTGCCACCCCCCGCCGTCACGGCGAAGTTCACGGCCACGTTGGCCACCGGGTTGCCCCCGGCATCCGTCACCCGGATCGACGGCGGGGCAGCGACCGCGGTGCCCGCGAGCGCCGTCTGCGCCACCGGGGAAACCGCCGCGACCGCCGCCGCCGCACCCGGCGTGGCGATCGCCGTGAAGACGACCGGGTTGTTCGCCACCCCGCCCTCTTCCACGCGCGCGGTCAACGTCTGGTTGCCAGCCGTTTGTCCCAGGATCCAGCTCCCCACCGTCGCGACCCCCTGGCTGGAGGTGCGCGCCACCGTCCCGGTGGTCGTCCCGCCACCAGTGAGGACCGCGAAGGTCACGGCCACTCCCTCGACGAGGTTGCCGAAGGCATCAGCCACCCGGACCGCGGGGGCGATGGGAACGGCGCTTCCGACACTCGCCGTTTGGGTGACGCCTCCCACGGCCGTCACCGTGGACGCCCGCCCGGCCGACCCGGTCGCGGTGACGGACGTCGAGACATTGGCACCGGCACTCACCGTGAGCGTGTTGGCGCCGGCGGTGCGCGACAGCGTCCACCGCGTGCGCGCGATGCCCGAGGCGTCCGTCGTCGCGCTCGCCGGATCCACCGCGCCCGAGCCCGACGCACTGAAGGTCACGCTGATG
The DNA here is from genome assembly GCA_016794835.1 of Gemmatimonadota bacterium. Taxonomy (GTDB): domain Bacteria; phylum Gemmatimonadota; class Gemmatimonadetes; order Gemmatimonadales; family Gemmatimonadaceae; genus RBC101. The sequence goes on from JAEUJL010000446.1 coordinate 688, forward strand.
CCGGCCAACGGCTGGTTGCCGCTATCCAGCACGCGCACCTCGACCCGGTCGGCCAACGCGGTTCCAGCGACACCTGTCAGGCCACTGGCGGACAGGGCGGAGACCCGTGCCGCACCCAGCGGGGCGCTCGCGGTGGTCTCCCCACAGCCGGCAAGCAAGGCGAGGGCCACGGCCCCCAGGCTACGTGCGATCCTCACGGTTGTTTCCCCCGTCTTGGGTCCAGGTACCATCGACTGCCTGACGAGCACAATAGCGGGCTCGCTGCTAAATGCAACCGGGCTCGACCGTCCGCCCGCCGCGAACCCCTAGGCGCGGCGCCACGGTGGGACGAGCCGTGGCTTCGCCCACAACTCCGGTGCGTGGCGATACAATGTCACCTTGCGCCCGATCACCTGGATGACCTCGGCACCTAACGCCTCCGCCATCGCGCTGGCGACCGGTCGCGGCTCCAGCCCGGCGTGGCGGCCGATGGCCACCTTCACGAGCTCATGCGTGCGGAGCGCGTCGTCGATCGTCTGGAGGACGGCATCCGTCGCGCCGGCCACCCCCACATGCACGAGCGGGTCGAGGTGGTGGGCCTCGGCGCGCAGCTCGGCGCGTTCCTTCCCTTTCATGGCGTCCCCCGTGAGGCGGTGAGGTAGGGAAACGGATTGATGGGCTCCCCATCCCACCAGCGACCGTCCCCGCGGTACTTCATCAATTGGAAGTGCAGGTGCGGGGCATTCGGCGGCGCATTCCCCGTGGTGCCCACATACCCGAGCACCGCCCCCTTCTCGACCCGCCGCCCTTCCTTTGTGTCGTCTGCGTAACGATCCAGGTGCGCATAGTAGTAGACGAAGCGCTGCTCGTCATCGAGGATGTAGACGGTCAGCCCGCCGAGCGCGTTCGAGCGCACCTTCCACAGGAGCCCGCCGTCCGCGGCCACCACCGGCGTCCCGCGCGGGGCCATGATGTCCAGGGCAGCGTGCACACGGTCTCCACGCGCCGCGCGAAAGCTGTCGCGCAACTGGTCCGGTCGCACCCCTCGCACGGGGATCAACAGCGCACGGGTCAGGAGGGCCGTGTGGTCGTCAGGGACCACGGCGTGGCCCGCTGTCTCTCCCTCGGGGGGCCGCTCCTCGGCGGGAAGGTCCCGCCCGGGGACGGGCGCTTGCGGTGGCGGCAGGGGCTGCAGCCCCCGACATCCCCCGGCCAACACGAGCATGGTCGCGATGACGCGGCGTTTCACCCCACAAATAAAGTCCGGCCGGCACAACAGATGGAACCCCGACCTCCACGCGTGGTAATGGCAGTGACTCGTCAGGCATCCATGAAAGCCCTCCTCGCGCCCCTTGCCCCACTCGCCCTGGCCGGGTGCCTCGCCTTTGTGGCCCCCGACGACCCGGGGTCCACGCGTGACCTGGTGGCGGCCCGAGCCCGGTGGAACCTGCACGGCGCCTCTGCCTACACCATGCGCGGGAGCGCCCAGTGCTTCTGCATCCTGGGCGGGCGCGAAGTCGAGATCGATGTCGCCGGCGGCCGGGTGACGCGCGTCCGGCTGGCAGACACCGGGGCGGAGGTCCCCTCCGAGCTCCGCGCATCGTACCGCTCGGTGGAAGAGCTCTTCGACCTGGTCGACGAAGCGATCCGCAACGACGCGCATCGCCTCGAGGTGACGTACGACGCGCAACGGGGATTCCCGACACAGCTCTGGATCGACTGGTCGGACCGGATCGCTGACGAGGAGTACGGGTTCCGGACCTCGGCCCTGACCACGCGCTGACGACCTGTTCGCGCGGTGGCACTGGGCGGTAGCTTTGCGCGATGCCCGTGCAGTCATACCACACCCCGGACAGCTGGGAAGGCGCCGTTTCGGCGCTCGCCCGTGATCGCGCCGTTCCCACCGCCGGTGGGACGGACCTCGTGCCCCTGATGCGGGCCGGCATCGCCGATCCGGACGTCCTGGTGGACCTCCGGCATCTCCCGGACAGCGGGACGATCGTGGCAGGCGATGATGGGAGCCTTCGCCTGGGGGCGGCGGTGACCCTGGACGCCGTCGCGCATCACGCGCTGGTGCGCGCGCAGTTCCCGGCGCTCGCCGAGGCCGCGGCGTCCGTGGGGTCGCAGCCCCTGCGCGACGTCGGCACGTTAGGCGGCAACCTGTGCCAGCGCGTGCGCTGCTGGTACTTTCGCGGGGACCACCCCTGCCTGCGACGCGGTGGAACCCACTGCTCGGCGGAGATCGGGGAGAACCAGTATCACGCGATCTTCCGCACGGGGGGATGCGTGGTGGCCCACCCCTCGGATTGCGCGGTCGCCCTCGTGGCGCTCGACGCGACCGTGCACCTGCGTGGCCCCGCCGGCCCGCGGCAGGTGCCTGCCGCCGGGTTCCTCGTGCCATCCTCGCAGCGACTGGACGCGGAGAGCTGCCTCGAGCCGGGGGAGATGGTGGAGGCCGTGAGCCTTCCCGCCAGCGCGGCCGGCGGGACCCAGTTCTTCCACAAGCAGATGCAACGGGCCGCGTGGGATTTCGCCCTGGTGTCGATCGCTGCGGCGAAGCGGCGCGATGGGGCGGTGCGCCTGGTCCTCGGCGGCGTGGCGAACACCCCGTGGCGCGTGACGTCCTCCATCGAGGAAGACGTCGCCTCTGGCGGGCTGTCGGACGACGACATCGAGACGCTGGCACAGCGCGCCCTGTACGACGCGACCCCGCTCGCCAAGAACGCATACAAACTCGACCTTGCAACCGCGCTGCTCTGTCGCGCGATCGCTCGGGTTTCCCGGGACTGACCGGTTCTCCCCTCCCACGCTGCTGCCATGTTCCGCGCTGCCGTCATGCCGGCGCCCCACCAGGCGCTCGAGATCCGCACCCTCCCGCGCCCACGCCTCGACCGGGATGCCGCCCTCCTGCGCGTGCTGTATTCCGAGGTGTGCGGGACGGACGTGCACCTGCACCATGGTCGCCTCAGTGGCGTTCCCTTCCCGATCATTCCCGGACATGTCTCCGTGGGCGAGATCGCCGAGCTGGGCAGCCCGATCCACGACGTGGAGGGACGCCCGTTCGCGGTCGGCGACCGGGTCACCTTTCTCGACGTGCATGAGACCTGCGGCCGCTGTTATCACTGCCTGGTGACGCGGCAATCCACCCGGTGTCCGCACCGCAAGGTCTACGGCATCACCTACAGCGCCAACGAAGGATTGCTGGGCGGCTGGGCCGAGGCCCTGTGGATGAAGCCCGGGGTCCACATGCTGCGGCTGCCCGAGGCGCTGGACGCGGAGACGTTCATCGGGGGCGGGTGCGGCCTCGTGACCGCGATGCATGCCGTGGACCGCGGGGAGATCCGGCTGGGGAACAGCGTGGCCGTCCTCGGCGCGGGGCCCGTGGGCCAGTCGATCATCGCGCTGGCGTCCCTCTCGGGCGCCGACCACGTGATTGCGATCGGCGATCCGGCCTCACGGCTCGCGTTCGCGCAACGCATGGGGGCAACCCACACCCTCGGACTCGACCTGGACCCGCGCGACCGGGCCCAGGCCGTGAAGGACCTCACGAACGGGTTCGGGGTGGATGTGGTGATCGAGGCGAGCGGCGCCCCGGATGCCGTCTCCCAGGCGTTTGACCTGGTGCGCGACGGCGGGCGCATCGTGGTCTGCGGGCACTACACCGACAATGGCGATGTCCGCATCCACCCGCACTGGCAGATCAACCGCAAGCACGTGGAGTTGCGCGGGTGCTGGGGGTCGGACTTCTCGCACTTCCATCGCGC
>JAEUJL010000472.1 GCA_016794835.1 Gemmatimonadota bacterium
GTTCGCCCAGGGGGACCAATGGCACCGCGGGCGCACCAACAACCCGTGGAATCCCAACCAGGGGGCGAGCGGGTCATCGGCGGGCCCCGGGTCGGCGACGGCCGCGGGGTGCTGTGCGTTCGCCATCGGGACGGAGACGTCGGGCTCCATCGTGAGCCCAAGCATCCGCAACGGGATCAGCGCGCTGCGCCCGACCTTTGGCCGGGTGAGCCGCTACGGCGGGATGGTGCTGGCCTGGTCGATGGACCGCGTGGGGCCGATGTGCCGCACGGTCGAGGATTGCGCCATGGTGTTCAGCGTGATCCACGGCGTGGACACAAAGGACCCCTCAACGATCACCATGCCGTTCCAGTTCGATCGCCGCGTGCGCCTTGGCTCCCTTCGCATCGGCGTCGACCCGCAGGCCCCGAAGGAGTTCGTGGAGAAGCTGCGCGAGCTCGGGATGCAGCCGCGCGAGGTCGGGCCGCGACCGACGATCGCGGGCGCCGGTTCCGCGTTAGGCGTCGAGGGGGCCGCCGCCTTTGACGAGTATGTGCAGCGCAAGGCGAAGGAGTCCGGGCTCGACCTCGCCAACCTGCCCGCTCCGCGGGCCGGTGGTGGCGGTGGCGGTGGCGGTGGTGGTGGCGGCGGTGGCGCGCCGGCCGGAGGACCGCCCACCACGCCGCCGAATCCGCTCGCCGGCAGCGACTGGAATCCCCGCTTCGTGAGTGGACGCACCCCGCGGGCCTACGACTTCATCCAGGGGCAGCGGCGTCGCTACATCCTGATCCAGAAGTGGGGCGAGTACATGAAGGACCTCGACATGTTCATCGGCGGCCCATCGGCCGACGTTGGCGTCAATGCGCAGACCGGGCACCCGTGTGTCGTCGTGCCCTACAAGTTCGATGTTCCCGCGCAGGGCGGCCCCGGGGGCGGCGGCGGGCAGAACCAGCCGCGGCTCGAGCTCAAGGCCCAGCCGATCTGCGCCACCATCATCGGAGGGCTCTACAACGATGACCGCATCCTCTCGGTGGCGCACGCGTTCCAGGTGGCCACGGACATTCACCTGAAGCGCCCCGCGCTCTAGGCGGGCAGGGTCAAGACAAACGAAAAGAGGGTGAGCGCGGGATGTCCCGGCTCACCCTCTGCTGCATTGTGCCGCTGGCCTGGTCAGCCCGCGACGGCCGCCTCGTATCTCTCGCCGCGACCGACGGCATCGTAGACCTGCTCCATCACCGGCTGGCTCCCGACCAGGAAGCGGCACTGGCTCGCACCCGCGCTCCGGCACTCCACCTCGAGCACCGCCACCGTGTGGCCGGCCACGCGACCGAAGAGGTCGGCGAACATTCCCGTCGTCAGGTGGCAGCAGGGCTGGTCGGCGCCGGCCTCGGGGTCGGCCTCACCCCAGTCCGCCGTGTCGATGGTGGCGACGGCATCCCCGATCGAACCGATCGTGAGGTGTCCCCACCCGGCCTCGGCGAAGAACTCCGAGGCGTACCGCTGGAAGCTCGGCACGTCCAGGTCGACCGCGGGGGTCGAGGTCTGGTCGGCCAGCCAGCGCTTGAACGCCTGCCAGACGGCGTCCCCACCCGCGTACCCGGCTTCCTGCAGGTAGACCGCGGCATCAGGGCCGCCATCGCGCAGCAGGGCCGTGCGGAGGGTCGTCAGCGAGGCCCGCGAGAGGGCGAGCATCCCGTTGGCCGTCATGTTCAGGGGCTGGGTCATGGCAATCATCTCACGCAGGGAGTTCCAGTCGTCGCAGCAGCTCGGCCTCGTCGATCACCTCGACGCCGAGTGCCCGTGCCTTGTCCAGCTTGCTCCCGGCCGCTTCACCGGCCACGAGGAAGCTGGTCTTCTTGGAGACACTGTCCGTCACCCTGGCGCCAGCGGCCTCGAGGCGAGCACCCGCCTCCTGCCGGCTGAGGGTCGGAAGGGTCCCGGTGATGACGACCGTCTGCCCCTTGAGGGCACCGGACGCGGCCGGGGCCTGCGGTTCGGACAGGTTCAGCCCGCTTTCCCGGAGGCGTTCGACGAGGGTGCGGGCCCCCGGCGCGGCGAACCAGGAGACCACGGACTGGGCAATCGTCTCCCCGATTCCGTGCACGGCCGCGATTTCCTCCGCGGTGGCCCGCATGAGGTGATCCAGGTCGCCAAAATGCCGGGCGAGGAGCTCAGCCGCCCCCGCGCCGACGTGCCGAATGCCCAGGCCGAAGAGCAGGCGGGAGAGGGGCTGCGCCTTGCTCGCCGCGATGGCTTCCACCAGCTGTTCCGCGCTCCGTTCGGCGAAGCGCTCGAGGGTGAGGAGCTGGTCCACCGTGATGGTGTACAGGTCGGCGACATCGCGCACGAACCCGGCTGCCACCAGCTGCTCCATGCGGGCATCGGACAGCCCGCGGATGTCCATGGCGGCACGGGAGGTGAAGTGCACGAGCCCCTCCAGTCGGCGCCCCTCGCAGGCCACGTTCGGGCAATACCAGGCGACCTCGGCTTCGTCCCGGACCACGGCGGTGCCGCACGCCGGGCAGGTCGCGGGCATTCGCCATTCGCGTTCGGCGCCGGTCCGTTGTTCCGGTATGGGGCCGATCACCTGCGGGATGACCTCGCCGGCGCGCTTGACCTGGACCATGTCGCCGATGCGCAGGTCCTTGGATCGCACGAGGTCTTCGTTGTGCAGCGTGGCGTAGGTGACGGTGGTGCCGCCGATCTCCACCGGTTCCAGGACCGCGTACGGATTGAGCGCGCCGGTGCGTCCCACATTGACGCGGATCTCGAGGAGCCGGGTGACGGCAATGTCGGGGGCAAACTTGCGGGCGATGGCCCAGCGCGGGTCGCGTCCGCCGACCACCCCGAGGTCATCCTGCAGGGCCAGGTCATCCACCTTCACGACGCCACCATCGATCGCGAAGTTGAGCGTGGCCCGCACCTCGTGCTCGATGCGGTGGCTCCAGGCCGCGACATCGGCGAGGGTCGCACAGTGCTGGTGATGCGGGGCCACGGGCACGCCCCACGCGCGGAGCGCGTCGAGGACCTCGCCCTGGGTGCGGAACGGGAGTCGCTCCCCGGGGGCGGGGACGACGGTGTAGCCAAAGAAGCGAAGCGGGCGTGTGGCGGTGATGCCCGGGTCGAGCTGGCGCAGGGCCCCCGCCGCGGCGTTGCGGGGATTGGCGAAGACCGGCTCGCCCGCGCGCACGCGCTCCTCATTCATCCGCTCGAAGAGGTCGAACGGATAGTAGATCTCCCCGCGGATCTCGACGCGGGGCGGTGGCGACCCGCGCAGGCGCAGGGGCACGTCGCGCACGGTGCGCAGGTTCGCGGTGACATCCTCCCCGATGACGCCGTTGCCGCGCGTGGCCCCGACGGCGAGCACGCCGTGGTCATAGCGCAGCGAGACGGCGGCACCGTCGATCTTCAGCTCGGCGGAATACCCGGAGCGGCGGACTTCCTCGCCGGCAATGCGCACGATGCGCGCCTCCCACTCCTGCACTTCCTCATCGGAGAAGGCATTGCCGAGCGAGAGCATCGGCGTGAGGTGGGTGTGCTTGGGGAGCGCGGAGACCGGCGGGCTGCCCACGCGTTGCGTGGGCGAGTCCGTCGTTCGCAGGTCGGGGTGCTCGCGCTCGATTGCCTGCAGCTCGCGAAAGAGGCGGTCGTACTCCGCATCGCTCAGCGCGGGTCGATCGAGGACGTAGTACTCGTACGAGGCACGGTCGAGGACGGCGCGCAGCTCCGCCGCCCGCCCGGCGGGGGTGCTCACTTGAGTTTCTTGAGCAACTCGGCGGCCTCCTTCTTATAGGCGGGGTCGTTGACGTCGGTCTGGGCGCCGTTGACCACCGCCTCGAGCATCTGCCTGGCCTTCACCTGGTCCTTGGTGTCCATGTAAATCTTGCCGAGGTCGAGCTTGTGCGTGAGCCGCGCGGGATCGACCTGGACGGCCTTCTCCATGTAGGCGATGGCGTCCTTCCAGTTGGCCTCCGAGAAGATCTTGCCGCCGAGCATGTTCTTGGCGAAGAACCGCTCGACGCCACTCAATCGCATGATCTCGGCGTTCCACACGCCGAGGACGTGGAGCGCGCCGGCGTGGTTGGGGTCCAGCTTGAGTGCCTCGAGGCCCACCCCGCGGATCTCGCTGCCGTACTTCACGCGGTCGCGTACGCCCACGCTCAGCGCCGTGCGCCCGAGGGCGCGGGCCAGGTGGAAGTGGTTCTCGGCGTCGCGCGGGTTCGCCGCAACCGCCCGCCGGGCGTATTGCTCGCCGCTGCGGAACAGCGCCTTTCGCTTGGCCGCGTCGGGTTCCGACTCCCCCAGGTCCACGGCTGAACGCGAGGCCTTGCCGAGGGCCTCGGCGTGGGTGCTATCGGCCGCGATCGCCGCCTGGTAGTGCTCGTACGCCGCGGTCGCGCGGAGGGCGGCGTACTCACGGTCGCCGGCGGCGACGTGTTCGGCGGCACTCTGGCCAAATGCCGCCAAAGGTGCGAGAATCGCGACAACACACGCACCACGAATCGAACGGAGCATCGACATGCAGGAAGTCCCCATGAGTGAATGGCCGCGTCGGGAGCAGGCGACGCGATCCGGGTGGCATGTGGGGGTACATCAAAATAGCCCGCTGGTTCCTTGAATGCTTGTTCCGCGGCTGATCGAACGGAAACGTGACGGGGATCGCCTCTCCACGGGTGAGTGGGAGGCGATTACCCGGAACTACGGCGCGGGGGAGATTCCGGATTACCAGATGGCCGCGCTGCTCATGGCGATCTACTTCCGTGGGATGGACCGGGAGGAGACGTCGGCCCTGATGCGCGCCATGCTGGGGAGCGGTGCGTCCCTCGATTTCAGCGGCCTGGGGCGCCGGTGTGTCGACAAGCACTCGACCGGCGGGGTGGGGGACAAGGTGTCGCTCCTGCTGGCGCCGATCGTGTCGGCGCTTGGGGTCGCGGTGCCGATGATGTCCGGCCGGGGGCTCGGCCATACCGGCGGCACGCTCGACAAGCTCGAGTCGATCCCCGGCTTTCGCACCGGGCTCACCCTCGACGAAGCGCGTCGGCAGGTCGAGGCGATCGGTTGTGCGATGCTGGGCCAGACCGGCGAGATCGCCCCGGTGGACAAGCGGCTCTATGCGTTGCGCGACGCGACCAGCACGGTGGAGTCGATCCCGCTGATTGCGGCCTCCATCATGAGCAAGAAGCTGGCGGAGGGGCTGACCGGGCTCGTCCTCGACATCAAGCGGGGGTCGGGCGCGTTCCTTCCGCAGTTCGAGCGTGGAGTCGAGCTGGCCGAGCTGATGATCGCGCTGGGCGCGGCGGCGGGGGTGCCGGTCGTGGCCCTGATGACCGCGATGGATCGCCCGTTAGGCAGGGCCTGCGGCAACGCCCTGGAGGTGGAGGAGGCGATCCAGTGCCTGCACGGTGAGGGGCCGCCGGACGTGATGGAGGTGACCTACACGCTCGGCGCCGAGATGCTCGTGCTGGGCGGGATCGCCCGGTCCATCGATGAGGCGCGTCGCCGGATGGAGGTCTGCGTCTCGTCGGGGAAGGGGGCGGAGCAGCTGGCCCGCATCATCTCCGCCCAGGGCGGGGACGCCACGGTGGTTGATGACCCGTCCCGGCTGCCGCAGGCCAAGGTGGTCGAGTTCTATGCCGCGCCGCGCCAGGGGGTGGTGGCCCGGGTGGAACCGCGGGCGATTGGTCGCGGCGTGACCGCGTTAGGCGGTGGCCGTCGCCGGATGGAGGATGCGGTGGATCCCTCCGTCGGCTTCGTCATTCGCACGCGGCCCGGCGACGTGGTGAAGGTGGGCGAGCCGATGGCCACCATCTTTGCGCGGGACGAGGCGGGGCTCGCCGCAGGCATGGCGGCCCTCTCCGAGGGGATCACCATCGCCGATGAAGCGGATCCCCCGCTGCCGCTGGTGTCGCACCGCGTCACGAAGGATGGGATCGCGGTGTATGAAGCCGAGCCGTGGGTGCGGACGGCGGAATACCCTGTCTATCGAGGAGGATTTGGGACATGAAGCTTCGCGGGATGAGTGTGGTGCTGGCGCTCGCGGCGGTGCCCTCGGTGGCGCACGCCACCTGGTCGGTGGTCGCCCTGGACCGGGCGACCAAGCGCGTCGTCATCGGGGCGGCCACCTGTGTGACCCAGGGGCGATTCGCCGGCTTCCCGGCGCAGGGCCTCATGGACATCCAGGCGATCGTCGTGCCGGGGGTCGGGATCGCGGCGGCGCAGGCCGGGGTCGACCGCACGCGCGCCAACCAGATGCTCGTCTACAACGAGATGAAGAAGGGGACGCACCCGTCCGAGATCCTCAAGCTGTTGATGGCGGACAGCTCCATCCAGTCGCGACAGTTCGGGATGGTCGACATGCAGGGCCGGTTTGCGGGGTTCTCCGGCGCGCGCAACGGCAAGGCGTCCTCGAGCGTGCAGGGGCAGGTGATGGGCACCGAGGTGTACTACGCGATCCAGGGGAACATCCTGGCGTCCAACGCGGTGGTGCAGGGGGCCGTGCGGGCCTTTGAGGCGGCGCAGGGCACCATCGAGGATCGCGTCATGGCGGCGATGGATGCCGCCGAAGCGGCCGGCGGTGACAGTCGGTGCACCTGCGCGACCACGCCGCGACCGCAGACGGCCCTCCCCTGCGTCACGCGCACCGCGCACGTCGCCTACCTGCTCGCGGCGGACTCGAGCGATGCGGCTGGCGTGTCGTTCAACGACGGGAAGTACAGCGTCTACCTCAACGTGACCGACGAGAACACGACGCCCCAGGAGGACCCGAGCCCGGTGCGCACCCTGCGGCTGCGATACGACGCCTGGCGGAAGGGCGGGCGCCGATAGAGACTGGCGCCAGGCGGTGACGCGATAACAAGAGGGACGGCCACCGAAGCGGCCGTCCCTCTTGTGCGTTATGCCCTTGCCGTGCGCGTGCTCAGGGCACGGTCATCGTCACCCCAAATTGCTGCAGCGTCTGGCTCATCGCGCGGGCGCGGGCGGTAAACGCCGTCGCCTCACCGATCGCCGCCGTCAGTGCCGAGCGCGCACTGTTCGCCTGTGCGACGGACGCCGCACTCGGCGCTTCCCAGATCCCCATGATGGCGCCCTTTACGGTGCCCACGCGACCCAGGACGTTCGCCGCGGCCGCGGCTTGCGCCGCCGCACCACCACCGCCGCCGCCCCCACCAAAGCCGCCCGCCTGCGGCGCCCCGATCCCGAACTTGCCGCGGAGGGCGTCAAAGTCCTTGCGGAAGGTCGCAAAGTCGGCCTTCACATTCGCCGGCGCCGCACTGGAATCCACCTTGGCGGCCACCCCCGAGATATCCCGGAAGAGCGCGGCCAGCGGACGCGCGGCTTCGGTCCCGCGCTTCTGCGCCTCGTGCAACTCCATCAACAGGGCGTCGTAGCGCGCGCGGTCTGCACCGGCGAGTTGGACCATCGGATCCATCACGATCGTGAGCGGCTTGGAGTCCAGCACCTTGCCGTCGGCGACGAGCGCCACGGTGTAGCTCCCGGGCGCGACCATCGGGCCCTGGTTGGCGCCGCCAAAGCCCCCGAAGCCGCCACCGCCACCGGGTCCGCCACCACCAGGTGCGGCACACGGGTTCTCCGGCTTGTAGCCCACCTCGGGCAGCCCCACGGGCAACCCGGGAACCGGTCGTGCACCACCGCCTTGTCCAAGTCCGCCACCACCACCGCCGCCACCACCACCGCCGGGGCCACCCGCGCCCGGTCCGGTGAGGGCAGGGACCGGGGCGACCCGCTGGTCCCAGCAGACAGCGCCGATGCCGGCGACGTTGCGATTCGCCGGGATCGGGACCTCGCGGATCATGGCCCCGCGCGCGTCCGTCACACGCAACATCGGGTTGGTCAGCGGCGCCTTCAGGTGGAACTGGATCACCGTCTCCGTCGGCGGGTTCTCGCCGGTGAAGAACTGGTGTCCCCAGAACTCATCGTTGCGGTCATCCTTCCCCTTCCACTGCAGGGACGGGGCCGGCGTGAACACCTTCGCGTCGGCCATCGTGGCGGCGCGGTACTCCTGGATTGGCGAGAGGTCATCGAGGATCCACAGGGCGCGACCATGCGACGCCACGAGCAGGGCGTTGTCGCGCGGATGGATCGTCAGCTCGTCGACGCGCACCGTCGGGAAGTTCGCCTTGAGGCGACGCCACGACCCCCCGCGGTCGAGCGAGACCATGATGCCCGTCTCGGTGCCGAGGTAGAGCACGTCGGGGTTGCGCGTGTCTTCCGTGATGGTGCGCGCGTTCTCCCCCTTGAGCCCACTATCAATGCGCGTGAACGTCTGGCCGAAGTCCGTGCTCTTCCAGATGTAGGGGTCGTAGTCATTCTCGCGGTGGTTGTCCACCGTGATGTAGACGGTCCCGGCGTCGAAGCGCGACGGCGCCACGCGCGACACGAAGGCATACCCGCGCGGGAACCCCGGGAGTCGCGACGTGATGTTCTGCCAGCTCTTCCCCCCGTCGCGCGACATCTGGACGGTGCCGTCATCGGTGCCGGCGTAGTAGACACCGGCCTGCTTGGGGGACTCGGCGAGCGAGACGATCGTCGGCCACTGGGAGATGCCGTCGTTCTTCGCGATGTTCGCCTGCGCGATCTTCACGCCCATGAGCACGACGGAGTCGCGCGGCTCGTTCTTGGTGAGGTCGGGGCTGATCGCCGTCCAGGAATCGCCACGGTCCCGCGACAGGAAGACGCGGTTGGCGGCGGCCAGCAGGATCCCCGGATCGTTGGGCGAGAGCATCAGCGGCGTATCCCAGTGGAACCGGTACGCCTCGCCGGCGACGTGATTCACCACGTTCTGCGCATTCGGACGGATCTGCCGCGATTCCCCCGTCACCTTGTTGCGCCGGATGATGTTGCCGTCCTGCGACTCCGTATAGACGATGCGCGAGTCGCGGAGGTCGGGAATGGCGACGAAGCCGTCGCCGCCGAGGATCTGGAACCAGTCGTAGTTCTGGATCCCGCGGCTGAATCGCGAGCGGCTCGGCCCACACCAGTTGTAGTTGTCCTGCATCCCGCCGCACACATTGAACGGCGTCTCCATGTCGAAGCCGACGTGGTAGAACAGGCCGACGGGGAGGTTGGGGATGAAGGTCCAGCTCTTGTTCAGGTCGTAGGTGACGGCGAGGCCGCCGTCATTCCCGATGAGGACATGGTCGGTGTTCCGCGGGTTGATCCAGATCGCGTGCACGTCGTCGTGCGTGACGAGGGCCGCGTCCTGCTCGAAGGACTTGCCTCCGTCCACCGAGAAGTGCATGCCGACGCCGCCGAGGTAGACGCGGTCCGGGTTCATCGGGTCGATGCGGACCTGGCTGAAGTACATCGGCCGCGGGTTGATCCCCGAGGTTCGCTTCCAGCTCTGGCCGCCGTCATCGGATCGGTAGACACCGGTGGCCGAGATCTGCGTCGCGCGATCCTGGCCCTGCTGCATCCCCGGGCCACCCTGTCCGCCGGCACCACCGCCGCCGCCTCCACCGCCCGGGCCAAAGCCGGCGCCGGAGGGACCCTCGATCATCGCGTAGACGATGTGGGAGCTCTGGCGGTAGACATCCACGGCGATGCGGCCGAGCGGGCCGGCCGGCAGGCCGTTGCCGCTGAGCCGCGTCCACGTGTCGCCGCCGTCGGTCGAGCGCCACAGCCCGCTCCCCGGGCCACCGCCGTTCATGCAGCAGGTGGTGCGTCGACGCTGGTAGGTCGACGCGTACATCACGTTGGGGTCGCTGAGCGAGTAGACCAGGTCATTGGCCCCGGTCTCGTCATCCACCTTGATGACCTGCTTCCACGTCCGGCCCCCGTCGGTCGTCTTGAAGACGCCACGCTCGCCACCGGAGCCGAACAGCGGGCCCGTCGCGGCCACGAGGACCACGTCATTGTTGTTCGGGTGGATCACGATGCGGTTGATCGCCCGCGAGGTGGGGAGCCCCATCAACGCGAAGGTCTTGCCGCCATCTGTGGACTTGTAGACCCCGGCGCCCCACGAGGTGCTCTGTCGGTTGTTGGACTCGCCGGTGCCGACCCACACCAGGTCCGGGTTGGTCTGCGAGACGGCGACATCGCCAATCGAGATCAATCCCTGGTCCTGGAACAGCGGCGTGAACATCGTGCCGTTGCTCGTGGTCTTCCACACGCCACCGTGGGCGGTGCCCACGTAATAGATGGCGGGGTTGGCCTCGTACACGGCCAGGTCGGCGACGCGACCCGACATGGTCGCCGGGCCGATCGAGCGGAAATGGAGTTTCTCGAACTCCGTGGCGACGGCGACATTGCCTTGCGCGACGAGCGCGCCGGCGAAGGCGGCCTGCGCGGCAACGAGCGCCGCGATCCTGCGAGAGGGTGTGGACATGGGCATGGGGGTGTTCCGTGGGTCCGTCGGGATGCCTACGGCGGGCGGGACGATAACGCTGGGGTAGGCCCGTCGCGAGTACGGGCGTGCTGGACGGCGGCGTGGGGCCGGGAGACTATTCCCTACGCCCGCCACCGGATGCGCATGGGTTCCCCCGAAGAACGCCGCCAGACCACCGCCAGGATCCGGGCCTACATGGCCGCCCTTTCGCCTCGGCACCGCAAGCGCCTCAAGGAGCTCGGGGACGCGATCCGCGCCGCGGCGCCCACCGCCGAGCCGGGGTTCGGTTACGGCATCCCCGGGGTACGCCTGCTTGGGCGGCCACTCGTGTACTACGCGGCGTTCAAGGAGCACGTCAGCATGTACCCCATCAGCCGGGCCTTCGAGAAGGCGCACGCCGAGGCCCTGCGACCGTATGGTACCTCGGGTCGGGGGACGCTCAGGTTTCCGTTGGATGCCCCCATTCCGCGCCGGCTCGTCGCACTGGTCGTGCGGGATCGCCTGAAGGCCGCGCGAGCGACGGAGCGGGCGAAGCGCGCCAGACGTTAGGCGCGCCTCGCCGCCCGCGTCACATGGCCGCTTGCTTCCTGGGCGGCGGGACCAGGGCGGGGAGGCCCAGGGCCTGCAGCAGCGGGTTCATGCGACGGGCCGTCGCCTCCACCTGCCGCTCCACCATCTCGATCACCGTCTGCGCATCCCGGCGCACATCGCCGAGATACTCCCGCTGCGTGGCGAGGGGCTCCAGCAACCCGTTGTCCACCGAACCCATCAGGCTCAGCGCCCGCTCGATCGGGCGCGGGCCTTCCGAGTAGAAGGGAACCTTGTCGCTGCGGGGACGCGTGAGCTGGAGCCGCACCGAGTCGAGCTTCACCATTTCCTCCCCGGCGGCCTTCACGAGGTCATTGGCCGCGTCGCCACGCATCTCGCGACCGGTCGCGCGCCGCTCGTCCACCTGGCCCTTGTATGCGGCGAGGTTGCGCTCCGTGTCGACCAGGCTGGCAATCACCGTGTTGATGCGCTGCGCCTGGTCGAACTGCGCCTGCAGCTGGGCCAGTGTCACGGGGCTGGTGGGGTCGATGCGGACGGTCAACGGCTGCTCCTGGACGTCGCGGCCGACGGTCAAGCGCACCGCATACTGTCCAGGGAGCACCTGCGGACCCATCGGCCGCGCGCGCCAGTCACCTGCCTCCGCGGAGTCTTGAGGCATGTCGCTCAACACCTTGGGCGCGTCCATGCGCAGGTCCCACTGCACCCGGTTGAACCCCGCCGCGACGGAGGGACGCTTCAGGGTGCGAATGACCGTGCCGTTTTGCAGCACCTCGAGCTTCACGAGGGAATCGGCGGGCTTTTCCTTGAGCCAATAGGTGATCGCCGCCCCGTAGGGGGCATTGGCGCCACGGTACTGGTGATTGCCCCAGTTCCACTTCTGTTCGCCGACGTTGTACCGCGTGGCCTGGCGCATGGGGAAGAGGTGGGCCCCCTTCGCGGCCAGGGCCGGCGTCATCTGCTGGACGGCGGTCGCATCATCGAGGACCCAGAGCGCACGCCCGTGCGTGGCGAGGACGAGGTCATTGTCGCGCGGATGCACGAGGACCTCGTGGATCGCAACGGCCGGCAGGTTGCCCAGGTGGAGGCGCGTCCACTCGCCGCCCCCGGTCCACGAGACGTACAGCCCGAGCTCGGTCCCTGCATAAATGAGGTTGGGGTTCTTCGGGTCCTCGCGGACCACCTGCAGGTAGGCCGTCGGCGGGAGGTTGCCGGTGATGTTGGTCCACGTGCGGCCGAAATCGGTCGTCTTGTACACGTAGGGCCGGAAGTCATCCATCATGCGGCGCTCGAACGCGGCATACGCCGTCCCCGCCGCAGTGCGCGAGGGCTCGAGCCCCGAGACCACGGCGTCCGCACCGAGCCCCGGGAGGTTGGCCGCGACGTTCGTCCAGCTCTTGCCATCGTCGCGCGACACCTGGACGTTGCCGTCGTCCGTGCCCGCCCACAGCACGCCGCGCTGCACCGGCGACTCGGCGAAGGAATAGATCGTCCCGTAGTACTCGGCGACCGTGTTCTCCTTGAGGATCGGGCCGCCCGCGTCACCCTGACGGGACTTGTCGTTCTTCGACAGTTCGGCGGAGATCGCGGTCCACGTCTTGCCCCAATCGGTCGACCGGTACACGAGGTTGCCGGCGAAGTAGACAACGCGCTTGTCGTGCGGCGACTGGACGATCGGGGCATTCCAGTTGAAGCGGACCTTGTTGGAGTCGGCCGCGTAGCCGTCCATCCGCTTCACCTGCGGGCTGGCCTCGCGCTGTTCGTACGTGCGCAGGTTGGTCGCCTGGATGCCGCCCGCCTGGTAGTCGGAGAGGAAGGAATCCGGGTCGTCCGGGTGCGAGACCGCGTAGTAGCCGTCGCCATTCTGGATGAAGCGCCAGTCGCTTTCCCAGATCGCGCTCCCCCGGGTCCGCGTCGGCCCCGTCCAGACGCCGTTGTCCTGGAGCCCGCCGGCCACATGGAAGAACGGCTCGCGCATGTCGTACGACAGCTGGTAGAACTGGCCGACCGGGAGGTTGGCAAACCACTCCCAGGTCTTCCCGGCGTCGCGGCTCACATTCAGCCCGCCGTCGTCGCCCATGAACATCCGCTTGGGGTTCCGCGGGTCGACCCACATGGTCTGGTGGTCGCCGTGGAAGTTCCCGGTCATCCCATTGAAGGTGAGGCCGCCGTCCTGGGAGACCATGAACGCCATGCCTAACGTGAAGACCCGGTTCTCGTTCTGCGGGTCCACGCGGAGGTCGGCATAGTAGAAGCCGCGCCCCAGGGCGTGGGCGTTGTCACTGGTCTTCGTCCAGCTCTCGCCGTGGTCGGTCGACTTGAAGACGTATCCCTCGCGCGTCTCGGCGACCGCGTACACGATGTTCGGCGACGAGGGCGCGACCTTGATGCCGATGCGGCCCATCAGCTTCGGGAGTCCCTTCGTGGCCTTCGTCCAGCTCTTCCCGCCGTCGGTGGAGCGGAAGATGCCCCCTTTCTCGTCCCCGGACTTGTGCGTCCACTGCTTGCGGTCGAAGTACCACATCGATGCATACAGCAGGTTGGGATTGCGCGGGTCGATGTCGAGGTCGGCCGCGCCGTGCACGTTGTCCACGTACAGGACCTTCTTCCACGTCTCCCCGGCGTCCTCGCTCATGAAGACCCCACGCTCCTCGTTCGGGCCGAAGGCGTGCCCGATGGCCGCGACGTAGACCTTGTTCGGGTTGAGCGGATTCACCACGATCCGCGAGATGTGCCGCGTGTCGCCGAGGCCGACGTGCCGCCAGGTGCGTCCTCCGTCGGTCGACTTGTAGACCCCATTGCCAAACGACACGGAGTTCCGGACGTTGGCCTCCCCCGTCCCGACGTAGATCACGTCCGGGTTCGTCGGGTCCAGCGCCAGGTCGCCGATCGATTGCACCGGCTGCTTGTCGAAGATCGGGGTGAACGTCGTCCCGGCATTCACCGACTTCCAGACGCCACCCGAAGCGGACCCCACATAGATGATCGCCGGGTCACCCGGCACGCCTTCCACGTCGGCAATGCGTCCCGACATGTTGGCGGGGCCGATGTTGCGGTACGAGAGCCCGGCAAAGGTCGACTCGGCGAGGATTGGCGCCTGCGAGACAGGTGCGCCCGCGGGGCGCTGCGCGCCCAGGGTCGGGGCGAGGAGGGCGACGGCGAGTGGCGTGATCAGGACGTTGCGCATCGATGGGCGGGTTGAAGCGATGACAGAAGCTATGCCGCGTCCGACGCCCGGAGAATCGGGTGTTGCGCTTGCCAGCGACCCCAACGACATTCGGTCGCCGTCCGAAAGACACTGGGCCCCGGATCAGTCCGGGGCGCTTGCTTCGCTCGGCTCTGCCGTCTCCACCCCCTGACTGTCCTCACCGCCATGATCGCTCCCACGATCAAGACCCACGGTCGCCTCGCCGCCCTCGGCGCGTATGGCGTCTGCGCCGGGGTTGTCGCCCTGTTCGGCCTCGTCTATTGGATCGCGTCGCCCACCCCCACCTCGGGCCTGGACTTCGAGCACCGGCTCGTCACCATGGTGTCGGTGGCCGTCATCTGTGCCGCGCTGATCGGGGCCCATGTCGCCATGGCGCGGCAGATCCTCGGCTACCTCAAGGAACACGGCTGACGCGGGTGGTGCCCTGCGCCGGGTGTTCCTGACTACACGGGTGTAGCGGGTTCCGCCGGCGGGGCGCCGGTTCGCAGGATCTCGGTGGCGGCGAGGACGGCGTCCGCCGCGCCGGCGAGGGCGACGACGTCACCGGCCCGCAGGCGAACCGCGCCGGATGGTTCGACATGTGAGCCGTGCTCCGTGTCGCCGCGCGTGATGGCCAGGATGGTGGCGCCGGTGGCACCACGAAGCCGGAGTTCCGCGAGGCTTCGCCCCACGGCGTAGTCGCCCTCTTCGAGGCGCACAGGACCGGGGTTGCCGAGGCCGGGGAGCAGCTTCGCGACCGTGTCCATCGTGTTCCCGAGTTCCGCGTCGGTGCCGCGCATCCGGTCATGCTGCAACAGCGTCATGACGATGACTTCCGCGCCGGCTCGCGCGTGCCCGTACAGCGTCGTTGCGCTGCGCCATGTGGCGATGGCGCCGCCCACCGTCAGCCCCATCACCACCAGCGTCAGCGGTTTGCCCGGAACGATCGGCTGCAGCACCAGGACGACCGGGATGACGCTGGCCAGCAACATCGCGTACTGGAGCACCGCGGCGAACGCGGCACGGGGGGCCTCCGCACGGTCGAGGCCACGCGCCGGCAGGGGGAGCGATCGTCGCGCCAGGCGCGTGGCGAGAAAGTGCGTCATGCGGACGAGCCCTGCGACCAGGGGGACCGCCGCAGCGAGCGCGGCGACCACCACGGCCGCGTACGACGCCGTGGTGCTCCAGCCCAGCGCGCGTTGGAGCCACAGCGCCGAACGTCCCATTTCTGCGGCGGCCGCCAACGCCAGCCCGGCGAGCAGCGCGACATCGGCCAGGAGAAGCAGTGCAGCGCGACGCACGGACGCACGATCGGTCGCGACGCTGCGAGCCAGGGCGTCGAACCAGGAGCCATACAGCGAGGCCAGCATCTGCAGGCGTCGCGGGAGACGACCGTCCACCCAACTGGCGATCGTCACCGCGCGCCGAATCAGTAGCGGTGTGAGCAGGGTCGTGATGGCGCTCACCGTGACCGCGACCGGATAGAGCGAGCCCCGGGCCCCTCCGGCTACGCCGACCCCGGCGATGATGAGCGAGAACTCCCCGATCTGCGCCATGCTCACCCCGGCCTCGATGGCGCGCCTCAGTGGGCGGCCACTCAGGAAGGTGGCGAGCGAGACGGCGAGCGTCTTGCCGGCGACCACCACCAGGGTGAGCGCCACGATGGCTCGCCACTCGGTGGCCACCGCCGCCGGGTCGATCAGCATGCCGACGGACACAAAGAACAGGGCGACGAAGAGGTCCCGGATCGGCTCGATGCGATCGCGAATCGCCTCGCCCTGGCCACCCTCCGCGACGAGCGAGCCCGCAATGAACGCCCCGAGCGCCACGGAGTAGCCGGCGTTCAGCGCGAGCAGTGCTGCGGCGAACGACACGCCCACGGCCGCCACGACGGTGGTCTCCGTACTGCCGAGGCGGAGGATCATCCGGAACAGCGGCGGCAGTGCCCACCGGCCAACGGCAATGAGGGTGATGAGGAAGGTCACCAGCCGCACCCCGGTGAGCAGGATGCTGCCATTGCCCGTGCTGCCGCCGGCCACCGTCGACAACGAGGCGATTAGCAGGATGGCGATCACGTCCTCGACGATGAGGAGCCCGAACACCGTCTCCCGCAGCGGCCCGCGCACCCCCTGGTCGGCGAAGGTGCGCGCGATGATGGTGGTACTTGAGATGGCGACGATGCCGCCGGTGAACAGGCATTCGGCGGGCGACCACCCGAGGACGCGTCCCGTCGCATACCCGAGTCCGAACATCAGTCCGGTCTCCGACGCTGCCGCAAC
>JAEUJL010000619.1 GCA_016794835.1 Gemmatimonadota bacterium
GCGTGGCTGCAGACCGTCAAGCAACGCCTGCGCGACCTGCCGCGGGCCGAGTTGCCGCCTGACGAGCTCGTCGACCACCGCATCCTCGACGGGATTGTGGATGCCTGGCTCCTCGAGCTGGATGGGATCAAGAACCACCAGCGCAACCCGATGCTGTATGCGTCGGCCATCGCCGATGGCGTGCACAACCTGATGACGATGGAGAGCGCTGATGCGGTCACCCGCATGCGGCGCATCACCACGAAGCTGCGACAGGTCCCGCGCCTCCTCGAGGCGGGCAAGGCGAACCTCACCAATCCGCCGAAGGTGCTCGTGGAGCGCGGGATCACGATGTTCGAGGGAGCCAGTGCGATGCTGGGTGCCGACCTCGAGCAGGCATTTCCCGCCCCCGACGGCGAGGCGCGCAACGCGATGCTGGTCGAGGCGAAGGACGCCCGGGCGGCGATCGACGACTTCACGCGCTGGCTGCGGACCGACCTCCTGCCGCGCGCGACCGGCAAGAATGCGCTGGGCGCGGAGTATGTGGAGGCGCGGTATCGCGCGGAGGAACTGATCGACGCCAAGGTGCAGGAGCTGCTCGCCATCGGCGTGCGCGAACTGTCGCGCGAACAAGCGATGTTCGTGGCGAAGGCCAAGGACATCGACCCGACGACGGATTTCCTCACCGTCTGGCGCCGCATCCGGACGGATCACCCGGCGCCGGGCGGTTTGGTGGACGCCACGCGGAAGGCGGTGGACGACCTGCAGCAGTTTGTCGAGACCAAGGGGCTCGCGAGCATCCCGGCGAGCGAGCGCGTGATCGTCGAGGCCTCGCGCCCGTTCGACCTCGGGCTCGCGTCAATGCATGCGTCGCCGCCGCTGGAGCCCGTGCCGGTCAAGTCGATCTACTATGTGACCGACGCCAACAGCACCTGGCCTCGGGCGCGACAAGACGCCTGGCTCGAGCGCTTCAATACGGCGTCCCTGGCGATCACGAGCGCCCATGAGGCGATGCCCGGGCACTGGGTCCACTCGCTCTACATGCGTGACACCCCCGGGAAGGTCCGGCGCATCTGGATCGGGCTCAATCCGTTTCCGCAACCATCGTCCGGGCAGGACGGCTGGGCGCACTACGCGGAGCACCTGGTCGTGGAGCAGGGATTCCATGCCGACGACCCGCGGTACGCCATGGCCCAGCTCGCCGAGAGCATGACGCGGATCTGTCGCCTCATCGCGGGACTCTACACGCACATGGGGGTCTGGAGCGTGGACGACGCGGCGAAGTTCTTTGAGGACCAGGCCTTCGTCCCGGCGCAGGCGGCACGCCAGGAAGCCATTCGGGTGGTCTATGACCCGACCAATGGCGGGTATTTCCTGGGCAAGCACGCCATGTTCAAGCTGCGCGACGACGTGCAGGTGAAGGAGGGCGCACGGTTTACCCTGCGCACCTTCCACGAGCGCGTGATGCGCAACGGGATCGCCCCCTGGTGGGCCCACCGCTTCCTCATCCTCGGCGACTCCACGGGCAAGGTCGTGCAGTAGGGCGCGTTTCACTGGCGTTGGCCCGCGGGGACCTGCATCTTGGCCGCAACGGAGCAGCAACCTGTGGATCGACGATCTCTCCTCCAGGCCCTCGGTGCGACCGCGGCGCTGGCGGCCATCCCGCGAACGGCCGAGGCTGCCGACGCGTTGGTGCGGCAGCTCCATGAGCGGCTCGCGCAACCGCGCGCCTTCCGGACGTTGTCGGCGGCACAGCAGGCACTGGTTGCGCGGGTCGCGGACTTGGTGATCCCGCGGACGGACACCCCGGGGGCGCTCGATGTCGAGGTGCCGGCGTTGATCGACCTGCTCCTCACGGAGTGGTACGATGCCTCCGAGTCGCGCACCCTCCTCGCCGATGTTGATGCGATTGACGCGGCGGCGCGTGGTCGTGGTGCGGCCTCGTTCGTTGCCCTGGCGCCGGCCGCCCAGGTGGCGCTGCTCGAGGCGCTCGACGCCCGTCGCACCGACACGTCAGGCGCGGCGGCCGGCTTTCGTGAGTTGAAGGCGCTCACCGTCTTTGGCTACTTCACCTCGGAGCGCGTGACGAAGGATATCCTGCAGGTCCGCATGGTCTTTCCCCGGTACCAGGGCGACGCCCCGGTGGGCGCATGACACGACAGGATCGCACCTTCGACGCCATTGTCGTTGGCTCGGGGATGACCGGCGGGTGGGCCGCGATGGAGTTCTGTCGCAAGGGATTGCGCACCCTCTGCCTCGAGGCCGGGCGGCCCATTGACCCGGCGAAGGAATACGTCGAGCACGTCCATCCGTGGGAGCTCAAGTTTCGCGGGCGCGGCGACAAGCAGCGCATCGCACGCGAGCAGCCGGAACAGAAGTATTGCTATGCCTGCGACGAGTGGTCCGGCAAGTTCTTCGTGAACGACCTGGAGAACCCCTACACGTATCCTGCCGATCGGCCGTTCCGGTGGATCCGGGGGCGGCATGTCGGCGGGCGGTCGATCATGTGGGGGCGCCACGTCTACCGGTGGAGTGACCTCGATTTCGAGGCGAACGCGAAGGACGGGCATGGCAATGACTGGCCCATTCGCTATGCGGACATCGCGCCGTGGTACGACCATGTCGAGCGCTTCATCGGGATCTGTGGGCAGGCCGAGGGGTTGGCGCAGTTGCCGGACGGCCAGTTCCTCCCGCCCATGTCGCTCAATGTCGCGGAGCAAGCGGTCCGTGAGCGGCTGATGAGCGCGTTTGGTGGCCAGCGGGTGATGACGCCGGGGCGCTGCGCGGTCATCACCCAGCGCCACAACGGGCGATCGGCCTGCCACTACTGCGGCCATTGCGAGGCGGGCTGCGTCACGCGCTCCTACTTCTCGTCCGTGAACGTCACGCTGCCGGCGGCGCAGGCCACCGGCAAGCTGACGCTGCGCACGCACAGCGTGGTCGAGAGCGTGGTGTACGACGCGCGCACGGGGAAGGCGCGCGGGGTGCGCGTGATCGATGCGAACACCGGCGAGGCGACCGAGTACCAGGGTCGCGTCGTGTTCCTCTGCGCCTCGGCGCTGGAGTCCGTGCGCCTGCTGCTCAACTCCCGCTCGACGCGCTGGCCCGAGGGGCTCGCCAACTCCTCGGGACTGCTCGGCAAGTACATCATGGACCACACGATGGGCGCCGGGGCCCGTGGTCGCGTGGAGGGATTCGAGAACCGGCGCGAGATCGGGCGTCGCCCGCACGGGTTCTACCTGCCGCGCTTCGCCAACGTGAAGTCGTCCACCCCGGACTTCCTGCGGGGCTTTGCCTACCAGGGTGGGGCGTCGCGCGCCGACTGGAATCGCGGGAGCGGCATGCCGGGGTTTGGGGCCGAGTTCAAGCGGGCGCTCATCCAGGACCTCGCGCCGTGGGAGATCAACTTCTACGGCTTTGGGGAGTGCCTGCCGCGCGTGGAGAACCATGTGCGCCTGGACGCCGTGAAGAAGGATCGCTGGGGGATCCCGGCGCTGCACATCGACGTCACCTACGGTCCCAATGAAGAGAAGGTGTACCAGGTGACGCAGGATGAAGCGGCACGCATGCTGGAGGCGGCCGGGGTGAAGGACATCAGGACGTATCGCGAGGAAGGGGTGTACCCGGGGCTCGTCATCCACGAGATGGGTGGGGCGCGCATGGCCCGAACCTCGCGCGATGGCGTGTTGAACCAGTGGAACCAGTGTTGGGATGTCCCCAACCTGTTCGTCACGGATGGGGCGTGCATGGCGTCGAGCGCCAACCAGAATCCCTCGATCACCTACATGGCCCTCACGGCGCGCGCGGTGGACCACGCGGTGGCGTCCATGAACCGGAACGAACTCTGATGCCGAACGCTGCCAGCTCACCGATCGACCGCCGGACCGCCGTGCAGCGGCTCGCGGCGGTCGCGGGCTCCGCGCTGCTCGCGCGTCCCGTGGTGGACGGCACGGCAGCCCCGGTCGCCCCGGGGGTGCAGCTCTACACCGTGCGCAGCGAGATGGAGAAGGGGGTGGACCGCACGCTCGCACGCATCGCCACCATCGGCTATCGCGAGGTGGAGTTCGCCGGCTACTTCGGGAAGAAGCCGGCGCAGATCGCGCAGTGGCTCAAGGCCAATGGCCTCAGCGCCCCGTCGGCCCACGTGGAGCGCGATGACATGGGCAAGGCGTGGGGCCGCGTGCTCGACGAGGCGGCGACGATCGGGCACCGGTGGGTGGTGGTCGCCTGGGTGCCGGACAAGGACCGCGGATCGGCGGACGCCTATCGCCGCCTGGCGGCGGAGTTCAATGCGGCGGGCGCGGCCGCGAAGGCGCGCGGCCTGTCCTTTGCCTACCACAACCACGACTTCGAGTTCACCCCGCTCGGCGGCACCAATGGGCACGAGGTCCTGCTGCGCGAGTGTGACCCGGCGCTCGTGCAGTTTGAGCTCGACCTCTACTGGACCACGAAGGCGAAGGTGGACCCGGTCGCGTACGTGGCGCGGCATGCACAGCGCTTTCCCCTCGTGCACGTCAAGGACATGACCCCGGCCGGGGCGATGACCGAGGTGGGAGCGGGAACGATCCCATTCCAGAAGATCTTCGATGCCGCCAACGGCGGGATCCGACACTTCTTTGTTGAACACGACGAGCCGCGCGTCCCCTTCGAGTCCGTGACGCAGAGCCTCGCCGCACTCCGCCGGTATACCACATGAAGCGACGCGACGCGGTCTCCCGCCTTGGAGGGGCCATGGCCCTCAGTGCAGCCGGCATGGACATGGAGGCCATGGCGCGCGCCATGCGCGGGGCCGGTCGGCTCAAGCAGAGCGTCTGCCGCTGGTGTTATGACAAGATCCCGCTGGACACATTGTGCAAGGCGGCGAAGGAGATCGGGCTGCAGTCGGTGGAGTTGCTCGACGAGGGGGAATGGGCGGTCGCGAAGCGGCATGGGCTGACCTGTGCGGTCGCGAATGGCCCGTCCGACATTGCGCTGGGCTTCAATCGCCCAAGTGAGCACGACCGCCTTGTGCGGGAGTCGGAACGCCTCCTCCCGCTGGTGGCCGCGGCGGGACTGCCCAACATGATCGTCTTCTCCGGCAACCGCGCCGGGATGTCCGATGGCGAAGGGCTGCAGAACTGCGTGCAGGGCCTGCAGCGGATCACCCCGATCGCCGAGCGCCTGGGGGTGACGTTGATCATGGAGTTGCTCAACTCGAAGGTCGACCACAAGGACTACATGTGCGACCGCACGCCGTGGGGCGCCGAGCTGGTGCGTCGCGTGGGGAGTCCCCGCTTCAAGCTGTTGTACGACATCTACCACATGCAGATCATGGAAGGGGATGTCATTCGCACGATTCGCGACAATTGGGATGCGATCGGCCACTTCCACACGGGTGGTGTGCCCGGGCGGAACGAGATCGACGAGACACAGGAACTCGCGTACCCGACGATCATGCGCGCCATCGCGGACAAGGGCTACACGGGGTTCATCGGCCAGGAGTTCATCCCACGGCGTGAGCCGCTGACGAGCCTCGCACAGGGCGTGAAGATTTGCGACGTCTAGGGGCCAGCGCCTGTGCGGCGCTCTTCGCCCTGGGCGCGTGTGGTGAACCGAGCGACGAGGCGCTGCTTCCGCTCGCGGCCGCCGCGGCAGGTCCCATCCCGGCGTACATGCCATCGGGAGCGCTCACCGGGGCCGACACCTTGCGCGTGAATTGGTTCGGCAATGCACTCGCCGCGATGGGTGAGCCGCGCCTCCCGGGGTATCCGGGTGAGGTGTTGCGTTTTCTCTGGCTGCGCACCTTTCATCGGCCCATGGTGGTGCGGCTCGAATGGCGGCCGGACGGGTGCCTCGTCGTGCTGGGCATGCTGGAGGGGCGCGCCGGGGAAGCGTTAGGCGCCGTGCGCAAGCGGGATTCCACCGTGACGACCGTGGACCGTTGCGACGCGGTGCGTGCAACCCTGCACGCCGCCGGGTTCGCCCGGGCGACCCTCCCACCCAACGCGCGCAAGCGGGACGGCTCCGAGTGGGTGTTCGAGCGCCAGGGGCGCGACGGATACCATGTCGTGGTGCGGTGGAGCCCGGAGTTGTCCGATGCGAGTCGTCCGTTCGCGGCGGCGGGGCGTGCGTTCCTGGACCTGGCGGCCTGGGACCAGGCGCCGGATGATCCCATCTATTGATTCCCCCATGGACCGACGTGAGTTTCTGGCCGTGACCACCGCTTCCCTCGGCGCCGCCGCACCGCTCACCACCCTCGAGGGCCCTGTGCCCCGGTCGACCGCGACCCAGGGGCAGCGGCCGTCGGTAGTCGTGGTGGGCGCAGGTGCATTTGGTGTGTGGACTGCGCTGTCCCTGCGGGAGCAGGGGCATGCCGTCACCCTGGTCGATGCCTACGGCCCCGGCAGTTCCCGGGCGACCTCTGGCGACGAGACGCGGCAGCTGCGGGTGGGCTACGGCGATCGCGAGTTGTATGCGCGAATGGCGCAGCGGGCCCAGGTTGCCTGGAAGGAACGCGAGGCCGAGTTCGGGATCCCCCTCATTGTCGAGACGGGCCGGCTGGAGTTGGCCGCCGACTGGACGCCATCGATGCGGGCGACGCAGTCGATGCTCGCGCGGCTTGGCGTCAAGACCGAGTCGTTCACGGTGGACGAGCTGCGACGCCGGTACCCGCAGATGTCCCTCGAAGGGGTCGGGGTCGGGCTCCTCGAGCCGACGGCGGCCGTGGTGCGGGCGAAGCAGGCGATCATCGCGGCGGGACAGGCCTTCGTTCGCAAGGGCGGGACGCTCACGGTGCAACGGGCGCGGCCCGGGCGCGCGGAGGGGCGCCGCCTGGTGGATGTTGAGCTGGACGGGGGGACACGCGTGGCGGCCACGTTCTACGTCTTTGCCTGTGGCCCCTGGCTGCCGCGGCTGTTCCCCGACCTCCTCGGCGAGCGCATCAAGGTGCCGGGACGGGAGGTGTTCTACTTCGGGGTGCCAGCCGGGGACGCGCGATTCATGCCCCCAGTGATGCCTAACTACTCCGAGGCGGGATATTACGGGTTTCCGTCCATCGATGGACGCGGGGTCAAGGTGTGCCCGACGACCGGGCCGGTGACCTTTGATCCCGACACCGACGAACGGGTCGTCACAGCCCATGAGGTGCGGCGGGCGCGTGCCTACCTGGCGCGCCGCTTTCCGGCGTTGGCCAACCAGCCGATCACCGAGACCCGCGTGTGCCAGCTGGAGAACACGGCGGACGAGCATTTCATCGTCGATCGACATCCCGCCTGGGACAATGTCCTGATCGCGGGGGGCGGGAGTGGTCATGCCTTCAAGCACGGGCCGGTGCTGGGCGAGTACGTGGGCCGGCGCGCGGTGGGTGAGCCCACGGACCCGGCATTCGACGCGATGGTACGCCTGGCGCGTTAGGCGCGAGCGCATCTACACCTGCCGTAGTGCGGTCAGGCCTTGATGCGTGGTGGAACGAGCGGCACCTTCCACGGAGACTCGGGGGCACCAGGACGCGGGGCGATTCAAGCCACCGCCTCGCGCGGGCCGGCGGCGTTGGATGGGCACCATGAGGCCGGCGGCCCCGGTACACCAACCCATGGGGATCCCTGAGCCCGCCCCCACCCTCGGCGAGCACCATGCTCGGGATGTGAATCATGCGCGCAGTCATCTCCGTGTTTGCGTCACGCACGATCGTGGATGGAATCGCGCGGAGCGCGGACGGAGCACCGGATGCGAGGTGTCGGCGTCCGATGCCCATCGCCTTGCTGCGGCACCTCATCGGCGCCGCTGCGACCCTGACGGTCGCGTCCGCCAACCTCGGTGCCCAGGATTCGCTCGCGCTCCGGCGAAGGGCCGAGTTCGACTCGGTGGTTGCCGCCAATCGCCACGACGTGGTGCTCGATGGCGCGCGGGTCACCGGAGGGGGCATCGACTGGCTGGTTGGTGAGGCCGCGTCGAGCCATACGTTCCTGATCGGCGAGCAGCATCTCACGCGAGAGATCACCCTCGTGGAGGATGCCATCCTCCGCCGCCTGGTGGGCATTGGCTACACCCACCTGGCGATCGAGGTCGGGCCCTACTCGACCCGGGTGGCGGAGAGACTCATCCGCCGTGACTCCCTCGAGGCCTTCCTCTCGAGTCCAGGCAACGGGCTCACCATCCCGTTTCTCTTCGAGCGGGAGTTCGCGGAGATGACCGCGGCGTTCGTCCGCGCGGTCCCTGGTCGTGGGCCGGTGTTGATGGGACTCGACCAGGAGTTTGTCTACGCCGCGCCGCTCCTCTCGTCGCTGGTCACTGGCGCCGCCCGAACAGCGGAGGAGCGGGAGGCCGCGCGCGCATTCACGGACGCCGTCCGGGCGAACCCGTCCCTGATCGGCCAGTCCGATGGCGCTGCCCTGCGTGCGCTGCGCGATGGATTTCGCGCGACCCGCGACTCCTCGATGCGCCGCCTGCTGGACGACCTGCTGCTCTCGCACACCATCTACGCCCCCTTCACGGGTCGGGGCGG
>JAEUJL010000632.1 GCA_016794835.1 Gemmatimonadota bacterium
GCGGTGGACCTGCGCGCCGAGATCCAGCGACTCCTCGCGTCAGCGGAACAGGGTCGCACCACCACGACCCATGCCCGCACGCTCGGCCGGATCCTGTTCGAGCCCCTGCGGGTGCCGTTCGAGCGGGCTGGCATTCGGCGCGTGATCATCGTCGCCGACGGCGCCATGCACCTCATTCCGTTCGCGTTGCTCGAGGTGGGTGGTGCGCCGGCTGTGGAACGTTGGGCCCTGTCCGAGGCCCCCTCGGTGGCGCTCGCCATGGACCGATGGACACGACCGCTGCGCGCGCCGTCGGGGCCGATGGTCGCCCTCGGCGACCCCGTCGTCCGGACCGAGGGCGGCCGGACGCGACCCCTCCCGGGTGCGCGCGAGGAAGTCCGCGCGGTCCAGCGCCGGAGTGCCGGCGCGGTGGTCCGCGTGGGCGGGGCCGCGAGCGAATCGTACCTGAAGGCGATGACCGTCGCGCCACGCCTGCTCCACGTCGCCGCCCACGGCGAGGTGGACGACTGGGACGGACGACAGGCAGCACTCTTGTTGTCCGCCGACGCCAGCAACGATGGCCGGTGGCTCGCCGGGGAGATCGCCACCCTCCCCTTTGACGACACCCTCGTCGTCCTCTCCGCCTGCCGCACCAACCTCGGCGACCTCATCGCCGGCGAAGGGGTGGCCGGACTCACCAGCGCATTCCTGCAGGCGGGAGCCCGCACCGTGCTCGCCACGGCCTGGCGCATTCCCGACCGCGAGATCGTCCCCCTGGTGGGGCGCTTCTACGATGGCCTCGGCGCCGGGCTCACTGCCGGCGCGGCGCTGCAGGCGGCCCAGGTGGACGCCCGCCGGCGCGGGGCCCCGGCCTCCGTGTGGGCCGCCTTTCGCCTCGTCGGCGATCCGTACCTGACCGTGTCGCTGCGTTAGGGCACGACCCGCACGCGCACCAGCGGCGAGCGGGTCTCGTTCCCATCGGCGCGCCGGGCCACGACCAGCCAGTCAACAGCCCCCGTGCCGGGCGGGAGCACCGCGGCCGGCACCATGAGGGTCGAGTCACTGGTCACCGTAGAGTGCAGGGCCACGCCGAGCGTGTCCAGCAACTCCACGCGATACGCATCCGCCCCGGCCACCGGGTGCCACGCCACCGCGATCGCTGTCCCGGCCGCGACCGACTCGGGCGCCACGAGGCGCACCGCCGTGGTGTCGTCGGCCCGGACCCCCGAGGGTTCGACCACCGGTGCCCGGAAGTAGAGGGTGACCGCGACGAGGACCGTTGCCGCAGCGGCGAGGGGCATCCACACGCGACGCAGGGCCGAGGGCGCCACGGCACGCGCCGCCCGGCTCGTGGCCCGGAGCAGCTCGTACTCGGAGCGGCAGGCCGCACACGCCATGACATGGTCGAAGATCCCCGCGTCGCGCTCCTGCTGGACCGCGGCGGTCGCCACCCGCTGCACGTCCTCGAGGCTGGCGCACCCGACGCGCGAGGCGGCGGGGCGACGCGCCAGCAGCTGCTGGTAGGCGACCTGCAGTTCGTCGTTGGTCATTGGTCGTTGAGGTTCGAGCGCAAGTCGTCCATCCCGCGCGACAGCAGGTTCCGCACCTTCCCCTCGCTCCACCCCAACCGGTCCACGATCTCGCGACGGTCATACCCGGCCAGCGACATCCGCACCACCATCCGCCGCGACGGGACCAGCCGACCGAGTGCCGCTTCCACCCGATGCGCGAGCTCCTCGGCCTGCACTCCATCATCCGCAGCGCCACGATGCGCGATCCCCTCCAGCACATCGTCCGACGCCTCCGTCGTTCGCCCGGCCTCGCGCCGGCGGCGCCGGAGCATGTCGAGCGCCGCCGTCGTCGCGGCCTGATATACGTATGACGTCGGGAGGGCCGTGATCTCCTCACTCGAACTTCGGCCACGCCACAGCCGGATCCGGAGGTCCTGGATCAGCTCGTCCAGGTCGGCGTCGTGGAGGGCGTGCCGGGCCGCGATGCTGCGCACCATGGTGCGGAACCGCCCGAGCAC
>JAEUJL010000714.1 GCA_016794835.1 Gemmatimonadota bacterium
CGCTCGAGGAACCACGGATCTCCACCGTGAAGGACGGCGACCTCGCGACCCCCATGGAGTTGCGGGATTTCCTCGAGCAGGTCGGGACAACCATGCGATTGCCGGCACGGACCACCGTCTCCATGACGGCCGTGCGGGAGGCGCCGGTGCGCGCGACGCGTCGTCGGCGTCCGGTGGTCCTGCCGCTCCTCGCGCTGCTGTCGCTGGGCGCCTGGGGGGCGGTCGAGCTGCGGCCGCCCCCCACGGCGACCGTGCCCGCGACCCTGCAGGGCACCTGGGTCACTGACGATCCACGCTACGCGGGTCGGGCGTTCGAGCTGCAGGAGGCGCAGGTGATCGTCCGGTATCCCGGCGGCCACGAGAACTCCGAGGTCCGCGGGATCGAGGTCCACTCGCGACGCGACACGCTCGCCGTCGTCCTGCGTCACGGCGATGCGGGCGCTCCCCAGGAATTGGCCTTTGCGTTCGTCCCGAGCCCGGAACCGCACCTGGTGCTCCGAAACCCGGAAGCGGTGCGGTGGTATCGCCGCGCGCCGGGTGGTGGAGCCTAACGACTCAGCCGCTTGGCGCTGGGAGGGGTCGGAAGCGACCGTTCCTCCATGATGCCGCGGGCCCGCGCGGCGAGTCGTTCGACGATCTCGCGCGCCGACTTGTCCTTGTCCTTCTCGATGTGCCGGTTGATCGCGCGCGCAAAGCCATAGGCGCCGAGCGCGACCAGGGCAAAGGCCGGGGCGGCCAGGAACACTGACTTGGTTGCGGCGATCACGGCGCCGAAGGCGGCCCCGCCCACCCCACCACCCACGCCACCGGTCACGCCGCCCAGCACCCCCTGGATGGTGCTCTTGAAGTCCTCATAGGCCCGAATGGTGGTCCGGCCATGGCGTGAGGTGACCGAGACTTGCAGGCGGCGCGGCATCCCGTTCGGCGTCATGAGCGGGGCGGTGAACTCGATCGTGCGACCCCGCGAGTTCACGTTGCCGAATTCCCCAACGGCCCGACGCATCTCATCGGCGATCTCATCGAGGCCGTCGTCGTCGAGCTCGCCCATGAGCACGGCCTCGTATTCCACGCGGGTCCGCGCGGCGGTCCACTTGCCGGGTTGGGCGTCCATCCCCGGGCCGGGCCGCACGAGCCCCATGGTATCGTTGCCACGGCGCTCGGCCAGGGCGCGGTCCACATACCGGCGGTCAATGCCCGCGCCCGCGGCCGCGGCCACGACGTCGTCCACCTGGAAGCCCGTGGTGAGGGCGGGGTCGGCCGGCGCGGTGCGCGCGAGCTCGGCGGGCGGCACCTGCTGCCCGGTCATCTGCTGCAGGAGGGCGGCCCGCTCCCACACGGCCTGGGCGTCGGCCGACGAGAGCAACTCGGCCGGCGGCAGCGGCTCGGCGAGGCGCGCCGTGGCCCGCTGCAACGCCTGCTGCACGTCGTTGGCCGTGCCGAAGCGAGCGCCCGGGGATTTCGCCAGCAAGCGGTCCACGATCTCGGCGAGGGCGACCGGCACGGCCGGGGCCACCGCGCGCAGTGGTGGGGCGGGGCGGGTGACGTGGGCCACGAGCACCGCGGAGGGCGTCTCGTGCTCGAAAGGAAAGCGCCCGGACAACATGTAGAAGGCCAGGACCCCAAGCGCGTAGAGGTCGCTGCGGCCGTCCACGCGTTCCCCGCTGACCTGCTCGGGGCTCATGTAATGGACCGTGCCGAGCACCGTCCCGGTCGCCGTCATCGGCGCGGACTCCGCCAGCCGGGCGATGCCGAAGTCCGTCACCATCGCGCGGTCGTCGACCGTGTCCAGGAGGATGTTCTCGGCCTTGATGTCGCGGTGGATCACCCCGCGTCCGTGCGCATAGCCTAACGCGGCCGCGACATCGGAGAGGATCGCGATGGTGGTCGCCGGCGAGACGGGGCCGCCCGCCTTGAGGCGCTGGGCGATCGAGTCCCCGCCAATGAACCCCATCACGAAGAAGACCAGCTCGCCCACCTCCTCCGCGCGATGGATCGGGACGATGTTGGGATGTGCGAGGGCGGCCGCCGTCCGTGCCTCACGCAGGAAGCGCTCACGGACCGCGGCATCGGACGCGAGGTGCGCGGGAAGTGTCTTGATCGCCACCGGCCGGTCCAGCCGGATGTCGCGCGCCAGGAAGACGATCCCCATCCCGCCACGCCCGACCTCACCCTGCACGTCATACTGACCGCGGAGTGCGTCCTGCAGACGGTCCATCTCCCATGTCGACATGTCGGGGAATTCTAGGGTGGCGTG
>JAEUJL010000729.1 GCA_016794835.1 Gemmatimonadota bacterium
CCGCGCCCCGCGAGCGCATCGGCCCGATCGATCCCCTCGAGGACCTGCTCGCGCGACCCGCCCACCACCTGGCCGTCGGCGGTCACCAACCAGAGCCGGTCCGACCCGGTGGCCTCACTCGCCGCCTGCCGCGCGGCGGTCCGCAGCGTCGCGAGCACCGGTTCCCCACCGACGATCGCCGACGTGCTGAGCGAGTTGTCCAGCACGATCGCCATCGCGGTAGGCACGTGCCCGGCGCCGAAGAACGCACCCAGAGGCCGCGCCGCGGCGAAGGCCAACATGAGGACAGCAAGGACGCGCAGCACCATCAACAACAGGTTGCGCATCTTCAGCTGGCGCACATTCTCGCGCTCGGCACGGGCCAGGTAGGCGACGGCCGGAAAGTCCACCTCGGAGTGAATGCGGCGGCGCAGCAGGTGCAGGACCAGGGGAACGGCCGCACCGGCGCCCAGCAACAGGAACAGCGGCTCGAGGAAACTCACGGGAGCCGCTGCCTCGCGGCGAACGCCTTCCGGAGCGGCACCCCGAACGGCTCATCCGTGAAGACCACCTCGTAGGACACCCCAAGCGCCGAGAGCCGGTCGCGCCATTCCTGGATGGCTCGGTCCACCGTCTTGCGGTAGGCCTCGCGCACCTCGGACGCCGTCGCCGGCACCTTCAGGGTGGTTTCCGTGTCCGCAAAGACCCCCTCGGGCACCAGGTCGAGTTCCCGCTCGGACCGGTCGAGGATGTGCAGGACGGTGACATCGTGGCCACCGGCCCGGACGGCGCGGAGGCCGGCCATCGTCGCCTCGGGGTCCACGAGCAGGTCGCTCACCAGGATGACGATCCCCGGGCGCGAGACCATGCGACCGGCGTGCATCATCGCCGTGCCCATCTGGGAATCCCCACCGCCGCCCGGTTCCTCCAGCGCCTTCATCAGCCGGCGCCAGTGGATCGTCCGGGCCTTCGGCGGGATCACGCTCCGCACCTGGTCATCGTAGCGCACCAGCCCCACCGCGTCCTTCTGCTTGAGCAGCAGCAGGCTGATCGACGCCACGATCTGCTCGGCGTACTGGAGCTTGGTGATCCCGGTGGTCTTTCCCTTCCAGTCCATCGACTTCGAGACGTCCAGGACGATCGCGGCGCGGAGGTTGGTCTCCTCCTCGAACTGCTTGATCATCCACTTGTCGGCCCGGGCCACGACCTTCCAGTCCATGTACCGGAGGTCGTCCCCCGGTTGGTACTGGCGGTACTCGGCGAACTCGACGCTGAAACCTTTGCGGGGGCTGCGGTGTAGCCCCTGCAGAAATCCCTCGACGACCCACCGCGCAACGATCTCCATGCGGCCGAGGGAGGCCACTTGAGCGGGGTCCAGCAGGTCGGCGCGGGGGTTCCGGACGGTTTCCATGAAGGGGCGGAAGGTATGGGCGGGACAGGGCTGGTGGGAGGGCAAGGGAAAAACCGGTGGCGCGAACGGCGCCGACCGATACCTTAGAGAGGTCCGGGGGCGTGCCCGCAGGCCGGGGCAGTCGTCGAACACCACACGGAGAGGGAGATCACCATGCGACGCATGAGACTCGCGGTTGGCCTGGGCGCCTTGATGGCTGCCCCCCTGCTCGCGCAGAACACCGTCCGCTGGAATGACGTGGTCCGGTCCCTGGATCCCCTGGACGGCAACCCGCCGGCCGTGAAGGTCTGGGTGGACCAGCGCGTAGTCAGCTGGGGCCAACCGATTCGCGTGGGATTCCGGGTTGAGGAAGACGCGTTCGTCGTCGTCGCCCGTGTGGACAATGAAGGCCGCCTCTCGGTGCTCTTCCCGGCGGGTCGCACGCGAGCGACCGAGGTGAAGGGCGGCGAGGACAACTTCATTCGGTCCAACCGCCTTGCCGGGGCGACGTTCGCCTCCAATGAGCGCCCGGGGGCGACCGGGTATGTGTTCGCGATCGCCAGCCGGACGCCGATGGACCTGACGCGCCTCCGCTCCAACGACTTCTCCGCCTGGATCACCGGGGTGCCGCGCATGACCCCGGCGTCGCGCTACTTTGGCGACCCGTATCGCGTGATCCAGCGCTTTGCGCGCGTGGTCGCCTATGCCGACGTCGCCGAGTTCGACTATGACCTCGAGTATTACTCGGTCGACCAGCCGG
>JAEUJL010000733.1 GCA_016794835.1 Gemmatimonadota bacterium
GCAGGTGGCCCTGTCGCTGGTCCTGCTCACCGGCGCCTCGCTCCTGGTCCGCAGCCTGGACAACCTGATGGACGTGCCGACCGGGCTGGACCGCGACCACCTCGCCATCATCGACGTGGACGCGCGCGCGCGTGGATACACTGGCGATCGCCTCGAGACCTTCACGCGCGAGGTGAGCGCACGGCTGGGCCAGGTCCCCGGCGTCGCCGCGGTCACCTGGTCGGAGAACGGGATCTTCAGTGGCACCGAGGGCGGGTCCAGCTTCCAGGTGCCGGGGTTCACGGCGAAGGCCGAGGACGACACCACGGCCGCGTACGACCTCGTCGGGCCGGGGTACGTCAGCGCCCTCGGCGCGCAGC
The DNA here is from genome assembly GCA_016794835.1 of Gemmatimonadota bacterium. GTDB lineage: Bacteria > Gemmatimonadota > Gemmatimonadetes > Gemmatimonadales > Gemmatimonadaceae > RBC101. Next base: position 360 of record JAEUJL010000733.1, read on the forward strand.
TGCTCCGCGGCCGCGAGTTCACGGCGGCGGATTTCGCCGGGCCGTCCACGGCCGTGATGGTCAACCAGACCTTCGCGCGCTTCTTCTTCGGGGAGACCGACCCGATCGGCCGGACGATCCAGCTCAATGATTCCAGCACCGTCCAGATTGTCGGCGTGGTGGGCGACATCCGGGACCACGAGCTCACGGGCGAGATGCAGCGGCGATTTTACCTGCCGGGGATCCGGGGGGCCTCGGGCGACCCGACCGCGCTGTCGTTCGAGGTGCGCACCGTGGGCGACCCAGCGCGGCTCCTCCCGCAGCTGCGCGCGGCCGTGCTCGCCGTGGACCCCCTCCTGCCGATCGAGGACGCCAACGCGCTGTCGGTGCTGATGCAACAGTCGGTTGGGGGCGAGCGCCTTCTCGCGCGCCTGGCCACTGGGTTCGGCCTCCTGGCCCTGCTGCTGGCGTCCATCGGGCTGTACGGCGTGATGTCCTACGCGGTCACACGCCGGACCGGGGAACTCGGCTTGCGCGCGGCGCTGGGAGCCTCGCGCGGGCAGGTGTTGCGACAAGTGATGGCCGGAGCCCTGCGCCTGGTGGGGCTCGGAGTCGTCGTTGGGGTGCCGCTGGCCCTCGGGGCCGCCCAACTGCTCAAGTCGCAGTTGCATGGATTGGGGGCCGTGGACGTTCCGTCGCTGTCGATCGCGCTGGCGATCCTTGGGTGCTCGGCCGTTGCCGCGGCGGCTGTCCCGGCCCTGCGCGCGTCGCGGGTGTCACCCCTGGTGGCCCTGCAGCAGGAGTAGGCAGCGCCTCCGGGAGATGGCCCGAGGCGCCTGCGGGCGCGTGACCTCCTGGGGGCGCGCGTCCCGAGGTCGGCAGCGCCTGTCCGGCCCCGGTCCGTGGTCGCCGTTCTCTGGTCCGTGATTGCGGTATCCTCATCGCCCCCTCGGGTGGCTGCGGGCTGATGGGCACCTGGAATCGTTAGGCGCCGATCGCCCCATCCGGCCCGTATTCGTCCACCCTCGGTGTCCCCATGGCCCCTCGAACCTGACTAGGTTGCGAGGTGCGCCCGGAGCGTCCGGAACCGCGCGACCGCTTGACTCCCCGCGACCCGAGTGACCCCGGTGGCCCGCACTCCCAATTACGGCTTCGAGAAACGTCGGAAGGAACAGGAACGGAAGGCCAAGAAGGAGGCCAAGGCCCGACGACGGGCCGAGGAAGGCGCGGCGGAGGAGTCCGCGCCGCAGGAGGACGCGAGCGGCGAGCCGCCGACCTCGGCCGACGACGGCGCGGGGACGCCGACGACGCCGTAAGGCCCGGCCCGGGGTCGCCAGGCGATCCCGGGGGCTCGCAACCTTTCCCGCGCGAGATGTATCCAACCGACGGGCCCACACCCGGTCGCAATACGCATGGGAAGTGCTGGCGCACTTGACGCCTTTACCACGGAGATTGGAGGCAGCTACGCCATCGAGCGCGAACTCGAGGGCGCGGGGATGTCGCACGTCTTCGTGGCGATGGACCCGGAGCTGGAGCGACGTGTCGTCATCAAGGCACTGCGCGCTGACATCCTCGAGGGAGTGTCCCGCGAGCGGTTCCGTCGCGAGGTCCTCGTCTCGGCCACCCTCCAGCATCCACACATTGTCGGGGTGATCGATGCGGGCGAGGCCGCGGGCATCCCGTACTTCGTCATGCCGTTCGTCGAGGGCGAGTCGCTGCGTGCGGTGCTCAAGCGTGAGGGACGGCTCCCACTGCCCCAGGCGGTGGCGATCCTGCGCGATGTCGCCCGGGCCCTCGCCTTTGCCCATGCCAAGGGGATCGTCCATCGCGACATCAAGCCGGACAACATCCTGCTTGCCGGTGGTTCGGCCGCCGTCGCCGACTTTGGCGTGGCGAAGGCGCTCCAGGTGGCGCGGGCGGACGCCCGGCATCCCCACGGCACCCTCACCGGCGTGGGGATGGCGTTAGGCACCCCGGCGTACATGGCGCCGGAACAGGCCTCCGGCGATCCTGCGACCGACCACCGCGCCGACCTCTACGCGCTCGGCGCCATGGCGTACGAAATGGTGACCGGCCAGCCGCCGTTCGTTCGCCCCAGTGTGACGGAGACGCTGCAGGCCCACCTGGTGGCTCCGCCGCCCACGATGAGCGATGTGCGCCCGGGGGTGCCGTTCGCGTTCGAGCAACTCGTGGCGCGCTGCCTGGCCAAGGACGCGAGGGCGCGCCCACGCGACGCCGAGGAAATCCTCGAGGCGCTGGCCGATCCCGCCGTCATCAGTGGGGAGGTGCGATCCGCGCGCGTGGAGGCGTTTGCCGCGACGCGTCGGCGTCGCCGCCTGGTGGTGGCGCTGGCCGCCGCGGTTCTGGTCGCAGGCGCCGGGTACACGTGGTGGACGACCACACGGCCGGCACCTGCCACCGTCGCCCAGCCAGAGGTGACGCTGGTGCCTGGCACGCTGGCCGTCTTTCCCCTCACCGGGATCACCGCCGATTCCGTCGAGGCGTCGGTGTTGTCACAGGGGATGACGGCCGCGCTCACCAACGCGTTCGCCGGGTTGCCGGGCCTGCGGGTGGTGTCCTCGAGTGCCGTCACGCGCGCGCTGGGAGACTCGCTCGG
>JAEUJL010000750.1 GCA_016794835.1 Gemmatimonadota bacterium
GCACATGGGCCAGGCGGGCCCATGCACCGGCGCCCAGGACGGCGACACGGACCTTTCTGGAGGGATCGACGTATGTCATCGGGGTGGGTGTAGCGTGGCGGCCAATGTATTCGTCTGTGGAGGACGGGGCCAGCGACTCCCGGACTTGATTCATCCACACCTCGTCCACAAGACTTCGGCATGCGGATCACCTCGCTCACCCTCAGCCAGATGACGGCCCTGCTCGTGTTGGGGTCGGGATGTGTCGACTACGAACGCGCCAAGCAAACGGAGGCGGAGATTCGCGCGCGACGCGACGCCATGACCGTCGCGCGCAAGCAGGGCGGCGACAAGGGCGGAGGGAAGGGCGGTGGCGAGAAACTGCAGGGGGTCAACCGTGCGGTCGGCGAGGCCCTCTCCCGCAAGAACGAGGCGCCCTTCGAGGAGATGCACGGGTACATCGTGCGGGGGACCGACGAGTCATCGTTCCGCCGCTGCGGCTCGTCGCGCGTCTATTACACGCGCCTCGCCCCACCCGCCGCGGCCCAGGTGGCGCAGCGGTACCGGTTCCGGGCCAATGCGCTGCTCTCGCCGGTCTACTTCGCCGTGATGGGCCGCCTCGTCGACGATACCGTGACCGTGGGTGCGCACACCTACACCGCTGTGATCGAGATCTCCGACATCCTCGGCGACAAGAGCGAGGGCACCCCGGATTGTGCGCCGCCGCCGCGCGGCAGCATGGTCGCCAGTCGTTAGGCCTCGACCCGCCCGGACTCGCCCAGGAGCACCAGCACCTGGCGACGCTGCAGGTAGTACAACCATCCCCCGTACACCCCGGCGAGGGTCACCAGCACGCCGCGCGCGAGGCTCGCCCCGTGCCCGACGTGAAAACCGCGCAGGGCCTCCACGACGATCGCACCGCACAGGGAAAAGGTCACCAGGCGCGTCGCACCGTTCGAGAATCGTTGCAGCACACGACCCCGATGTTCGGCCACGGCGTAACCGCCCAGGGTGAAGGCGGCCACAAGCTCCAGGAGGCGCAGGATCTCCGTGCGCGTCCACTCGGACGCCACGCCGGGAAACCCGATCCCCATCTGCCAGGTGCCGATACCTTCGATCAACGGCCCGGCGCCGAGGAGCGCGGCATAGGCCACAAAGGTCGGGACGCACGAGAGGAGCACCTGTACCTCGTAGCGTCGCTCCCGCCCGTCCACGCGGCCACTATCCAGTCGGCCACGGGCATAGGTGGCGAGCACCGTGGCCAGGAGGCCGACGGCGACGATCCCCCCGTGCCGCGCGAGCAACGGGAACGCCCCCGCGAGGTACCACATCCCGGCAAACAGCGCGGTCGTGTGGGGCGACACCTGGCGGTCCGGCCCGAAGTGGTGTCGCTGCAGGCCGCCCGCGACCAATGCACCGGTCAACGCGACGAGGAGTGACAGGGCCGCATGCTCGGGGGCGTCGCCGCTCGCCAGGGCATTGAGCCACAACAGCGGGACCATCAGGTAGATCAATCCCATGAGCGGGAGCTCGAGCGACAGGCGCCCCACGAGGTTCCCCTCGCCGGCCAGTCGACGCAGGGTCAGGTCGCTCAGGGCTGCCCCGACCCACGCCCCCATCGCATTCGCCGCGACGTCCGCGACCGAGGAATAGCGCTCCACCTCGAACAACTGGGCCACCTCGATCGCCGTGGACACGAGCGCCCCGAACCACAACACACGAAATGCCGAATGCCGACGGTGGTTCTCGCTGGCCACCCGGTAGAGGAACCCGAGCGGGACAAAGAGCAGGATGTTGGCCGTGATGTCGAGCGCGCTGCCCGTGAACAACACGCGCCACGTGATGGGGCGGGAGAACTGGAACGGCAGCAACGTGATGATCAACGTGACCGCGAACAGGTACCCGAGGACGGCGAGCCCGAGCTGCGACAGCGATCGCCGCGGCAGCCCCAGGTCAGGGGGCGCGACCGGCTTGGGGCCAACGGACGGGGTCCCGGCGGGGGTCGCCAGGCGCGCGGGGGGACGATGGAATTCAGGCATACGGCAGCCGTGAGTATCGGCGCGTATGATCGTCCATATTGAGTAGCCACCCTCCGGCCGAATCCGGACAGAATGACCGCACCCGCTATCTCGCCAACCCCTCGACTGGAGCTCCCCGGTTCGCCGAGTCAGCTGGGGATCACGGCGGTGCTGTTTGCCGCCCTGTTCTGGGCGCCCTTTGCCAACACGGCGGCGGCGTGGTGGAACGACCCGGACTCATCGCACGGCCTGCTGCTCGCCCCGCTGTCGGTCTGGTTGGCCTGGCGCGCGGGCCGCGTCCCCGACGCGAAGGGACAACGGGTCCTCGGCCTCGTACTGATCGTCGTGGCGGTCCTGTTCCGGTATGTCGCCGCGCTCGCAGCCGAGGCATTCGTTGGGCGCGCGGCCATGCTGCTGGCGTTCGCCGGACTGGTCACGTGGGGCTGGGGGCTCCGGCAACTGATGCACTGGTGGCTTCCGGTCCTGCTCCTCGGACTGAGCATGCCGCTTCCCGAGATCGTGCTCGGCTCCCTCGCGCTCCCGCTGCAGTTCCAGGCCTCCAAGCTCGGCGCCGCTCTTCTTTCCACCCGCGGCATCCCGGTCCATCTCGACGGGAACGTGATCCGACTCCCCGGGCACGACCTGTTCGTGACCGAGGCGTGCAGTGGTCTCCGGTCG
>JAEUJL010000815.1 GCA_016794835.1 Gemmatimonadota bacterium
TCAAGCCGTAAGGCGTGGGCTGCGGGCTTGCCGCGACGGCCGGCCATCAGTACTCTCCTCGCCACAACTGAACCCACCGCGCGCGGGACACGGAAACCGGTGTGATGCCGGTGCGGCCCCGCCACTGTAACAGGAGCTCGACGTCGCCCACTTGCCACTGGTCCTCGTGACCGGGAAGGCGGGCGACGGTGCCTGAAGCCAGGAGACGACCCACGCGCGGTCCACTCACCATCCTCGGGGGAGGAGACGGTGGAGCTCGCGTTCTTGCGCGGCGCTTCGCACGGTCCTGCCCACGGGGGTCACCGAGGGTTGGCCCGTGCGTTTTTGTTCGTGCGCCCGGGCCCCCGCAACCGGGCGCGCCGTGGGGTGCGTCGGGAGGTCGTCGATGCGTCGCTGCCGTTTCCTTGGCCTGTTCGCCGTCTGCGCGACAGGCACCAGATCCCTTGCCGCGCAGGCACGGGATACCACGCGCCTCGTGCCCGTCGTCGTCACTGCGACGCGCTCGGACCAGCAGCACGGGCGGGGGATCGCCAGCACGAGCGTGCTCGATGCGCGCGCGCTGCGGGCCGCGGGGGTGGCCGATGTGGCGGACGCCCTGCGCACCGTCCCCGGCGTGCACCTCGTGCGCAGCGGTGGGCCCGGGACGCAGGTCTCGCTCTTCATGCGGGGCGCCGAGAGCGATTACGTGCGGGTGCTGGTTGATGGCGTGCCGGTGAATGAGCCCGGTGGGGCGATCGACCTCGCCGCCTGGACCCTTGATGGGCTCGATCGCATCGAGGTCGTCCGCGGCCCCGCGAGCATGTTGTACGGCTCGGACGCCGTCGCCGGGGTGGTGCAGCTCTTCACCCGACGTGCAGCGCGCCGGACGCAGGGAACGGTCCGGGCGTCCAGCGGCACCTACGACACGCGGGTCCTCGAGACGTCGTTAGGCGGCGGGGGCACGTCGTGGAACGCCACGGCGAGCGCCGGGCGGCGCCAGAGCGATGGGATCCATCCCTTCAATAGCGGGTGGTGGAACGAGGCGCTGTCCGCCCGCGCCAGCTGGACGGCGGCCCGCTCCACCATTGCCCTGACCGCGCAACAACGCCGCGATGCGCTCGAGGTGCCCACGGATGGGGCCGGTCGGGTGGTCGACATCAACGCCTTCCGTCGCGGGCGGCGGTCGACGGTGGGACTCGACGGCACGTGGCGCCTCACGGATCGCGTCCGCCTGCTGGCCGGGGCGTCGGCGCTCGAGGGGCGCGGGCTCACGGACGACCGGCGGGACGGTCCCGCGGATTCAGTCGGGTTGCACACGTACCTCAATCGGGGTTCGGTCCGTCGGCGGGTGGTCGAGTCCCGCCTCGAGGTCCAGCCCCGCGAGGGGCTGCTGGCAATCGTTGGGGGGGAGTGGGCGCGCGAAGCCCAGCACAGTCGCGACAGTTCCAACTATGGGGGCAACCCGGCCTTTGGCGCGGAGCGGACGACGCGGGCGGCCTGGGTGCAGGTCGCCGGGGGGACGGATCCCCTGCAATTCACCCTTGGGGCACGGCACGACGACAACTCCGTCTTCGGCGGGTTCACCACGGCGCGCGCCGGCGTGGTGGCCCGCATCACCGACGCCTGGCGCGTCCGCGGGTCGATCGGCTCGTCGTTCAAGGCCCCGACCTTCCTCGAGCAGTTCAACACCGCCTTCACCACGGGCAACCCCGGCCTCACGCCGGAGCGCGGTCGCGTCGGCGAGCTCGGCGTGGTGCACACGTTGCGCGGGGGCCGTGGGGAGGTGAGCGCCACCGCGTTCCGGCAGCGCTTCACGAACCTGATCCAGTACGCGTATCGCGAGACCGGCCCCAACTACTTCAACGTGGCGCGTGCCGCGTCCGATGGGCTGGAGCTGGAGGGGCAGCTGCAACTGGGGGCGCGGTGGCAGCTGCATGGGGCCTCGACCTGGCTCGCCACCGAGGTGCTCGATGCCGGGCTGGAGGAAGGGGCCGGGGCGGTGTTTGTCGATGGCGAGCGCTTGCTGCGACGGCCTGCGCGCACCGCCACCCTCGGCGCGACGGTCGTCCCGCACGCGCGCCTCGTCGTGCGGGCCACCGCGACGCGGATCGGCGATCGCACGGATCGCGACTTCAGCAGCTTTCCCGCGCGTCC
>JAEUJL010000835.1 GCA_016794835.1 Gemmatimonadota bacterium
CTAGCGGGCGGCCTCGCCCTCGAGGTAGGTGTATCCCTCGAGGCCGGCGACGTACTCGGCGATGAAGGTGTTCGCTTCCTGCCGGGTGAGGTCCCGGGCATTCCCCACCTTGCGACGGAAGGTGGTGAGCAGGTCGGACGCCGTGAACTCGACGTAGTCGAGCACCTCGGTCACCGTGTCGCCGCGCACGAGGTGGGTGAGCTCGTACCCGGTCTCGGTGAGGCGCACATGCACGGCGTTGGTGTCCCCAAACAGGTTGTGCAGGTCGCCCAGGATTTCCTGGTAGGCGCCGGTGAGGAAGATGCCGATGATGTAGTCCTCGCCGTCGCGGAAGTGGTGCAGCTCGAGGCTGGGCTTCCCTTCCTTGCCCCCGACGAACCGGTCGATCTTGCCGTCGGAGTCGCACGACATGTCCTGGATCGTTCCCCGGCGGGTGGGCCGCTCATCGAGACGATGGATCGGCATGATCGGGAAGAGCTGGTCGATCGCCCAGCTGTCCGGCAGGGACTGGAACAGCGAGAAGTTGCAGAAGTACCGGTCGACCATGCTGGCCTCGACCTGGGGCACGATTTCCTCGAACCCCTTCCCGTTCTCGGCGACGACCTGGGCAATGCGGGCCATGGTGGCCATGTAGGTCGTCTCGGCGATCGCGCGATCGCGCAGGGAGAGCACCCCGCTGTTGAACAGCTGTTGCGCCTTTTCCTTGTCGAACGAGGCGTCGTGGTAGATCTCGATGACCTTGCGCTTCGGCAGCTTCTTCTTCGCCAGGGCGCGATAGTCCTCCACCATCTCGTGGAGGAGGATGTGGTCGTCCTCCGTCAGGGACGGCTCGGTGAAGTGGTCCTGGGTCTCGACATCCGTGACGCGCAGGAGGAGGAGGGCGTGGTGCGCCGTGAGCGCGCGGCCGGACTCGCTGATGATGTGCGGCGCCGGCAGCTCGTTCTCGCGACAGAGCTCGGCGAACGTGTAGATGACGTCGCTGGCGTATTCCTGCAGCGTGTAGTTGACGCTCGCCTGGTTGGTGGAATTGGTCCCGTCGTAGTCCACCCCGAGGCCACCGCCGACATCCACGTGCGTGATCCCGATCCCCATCTTGTGCAGCTCGATGTAGAAGCGGGAGATCTCCTGCAGCCCGGTCTTGATGTACCGGATGTCGGTGATCTGCGACCCCAGGTGGAAGTGGACGAGCTTGAGGATGTCGGTCTGCTCCAGCTCGCGCAGCCGGTCGATGAGCTTCATCAACTCGGCCGTGTTGAGCCCGAACTTGCTCTTCTCGCCACCGCTCTGGGCCCAGCGCCCGGCGCCCTCGGAGGCGAGCTTGATGCGCACCCCCGCGTTGGGGCGGACGCCGAGGTCCTCGGCCGCCGCAAGGAGTACCTCCAGCTCGGAGAGCTGCTCGACGACGATGAACACCTTGTGCCCGAGCTTCTGGCCCATGAGGGCCAGCCGCATGAACTCCTCGTCCTTGTAGCCGTTGCAGACGATGATGTGCTCGGTGCTCTCGGCGAGGCCCAGGACCGCCTGGAGTTCCGGCTTGGAACCGCACTCGAGTCCCACGCCGTGCTTCTGGCCGAACTCGACGATTTCCTCGACGACGTGCCGCTGCTGGTTGACCTTGATCGGGTAGACCGTGGTGTAGCCGCCCGCGTAGTCCCACTCCTTCATCGCCGCCGCGAAGCCCTCGCTCAGCGTCTCGATCCGCTTCTGCAGGATGTCCGAGAAGCGAAAGAGGACGGGAAGCTGGATCCCCTGCGCCTCGAGGTCGACGGCGAGCTCGTACAGGTCGACCGCTCGTGCCGACTGGCTGGCGTCCGGCCGGACGACGACACGGCCCTGCGCGTTGATGTCGAAGAAGCCGGCGCCCCATCCCTCGATGTTGTAGAGGGCGCGTGCGTCCTCCACGGTCCACGTGGGGAGCGGAGTCTCCGGGGCGGCCGCCGGTGGCGTTGCCGTGGGTCGAGTGCTTGTCATGGCGCGCAATAAGGTAGGGCGCGGGGGGGCCTGATGGTACCGGCAATTCGGTCACAGGTCAGCTGACCCATGTGTCGGCCAATCCGGGCG
>JAEUJL010000006.1 GCA_016794835.1 Gemmatimonadota bacterium
CGAGCGCGCCCCCACCGCATGATCCTCCCCCGCAGCTAAACGATACGGGCCACGCCAGGGGTACGCGCCACGGCGCTCAGGGTCGACCGGTTCGCTCGTGACGTCGAGGGGCGTGTGGTGCGGCCCCTCCGTGTCGCTAGCCTCGCGCCGACGCGGCGGCGCTCCCCGCGCGATACCGCGCCAGGAACTCCGCGCTCCACGACGCGAACGTCCCTTCGCGCAGCTGCGTGCGCGCCTCGGCCATGAGGGTGACCAGGAAATGCACGTTGTGGAGCGAGAGGAGTCGCAGCCCCAACATCTCCTCGGCCGCGAACAGGTGGCGCAGGTACGCGCGGTCGTGATGCTGGCAGGTCGCGCAGGTGCACCCTTCGACGAGGGGCCCGCGGTCGAGGCGGTGTGAGGAACGCTTGATCTGGAGTGACCCGTCACGCGTGAACGCCGTGCCATGCCGTCCCATGCGGGTCGGGACCACGCAGTCGAACAAGTCGATCCCGCGTCGCGCGCCCTCGACGAGGTCGTCGGGAAAACCGACGCCCATCAGGTAGCGCGGGCGATCACGCGGCAGGACGGCGTCGCAAACCTCGATCGTCGCATACATGTCCGGCTTGGCTTCGCCGACGGACAAGCCACCGATGGCGATGCCCCGCCAGTCGCCCGTAGCCAGGATCCCGGCGATAGACGCGCGTCGCAGCTCCGGGGACAGGCCGCCCTGGACGATCGGGAAGAGGGCCTGCGGCGGCGCGACGCGTTCGTCGTCCGAGTGATACGTCGAAAGGTCCGGGGTGCCGATTGGGGTGGCGACCGTCCCGAGCGGAGAGCGACCCTCGCGCGTGATGGTGTCGAAGGCGATGCGACAGCGCTCGAGCCAGCGCAGGCTGCGCTCCATGGCTTCCCGCGAACGCTCCGCGGTCGACTTGCTCTCGATCAGCTCGTCGAGCTGCATGATGATGTCGGCGCCGAGGTTGCGCTCGATCTCCATCACCCGCTCCGGCGTGTAGTCGTGCACCACGCCGTCGATCGGGCTCTTGAAGCGCACCCCGCGTTCGTCGACGCTGCGCGTCTTCGCCAGTGAGTAGACCTGGAACCCCCCGGAATCGGTGAGCATCGGTCCGGTCCAGCGGGAGAATGCATGCAGGCCACCGAGCGCGCGCACCACCGCATCCCCGGGGCGGAGGAACAGGTGGTAGGCATTCCCGAGGACGATGCGGGCGCCGGTGGCCTCGACTTCGGCCATGGTCAACCCGCGCACCGTGGCGTTGGTGCCCACGGGCATGAACGCGGGGGTCTCGACCTCGCCATGGGGCGTGGTGAACCATCCATGGCGAGCCGCCCCGGTTTCGTGCGCCGTGCGAAAGGTGAAGTGGGTCACGACGACGTGGAGGCGGGGTTGCCCGGGACAGCCGCCGCGTCAGCGGTGCCCGGTGATGGTGGCGAGGTCGCGAGTCGCGCGACGAGGGCGCGCATCATCCAGCCGACCCCGATCACGATCAGCGCCAGCATCGCCGCCCGCAGGGCGCTGAGGGCGAATGCCACGTCCCACGCCGGCCATTCCCAGGCATACTCCCCGAGGCCGGCGCCACGCTCGGTCATCCAGTGCCAGGCGGCGTGCGCCACCAAGGCGGAGAGGAGGATCGCCCCCATCCGCTCGCCCACACGGCGGAACAGCCAGGACAACACCGGGACAGCGAGGAGCACGACGAGGAGCTGGCCCAGTTCCACCCCGACGTTGAAGGCGAGCAGCGAGGTGAGGAGGTGCGAGCCGGCGAACTGGAGCGATTCCCGGAGCGCGAACGAGAAGCCGAACCCGTGCACGAGGCCAAAGCCGAACGCCAGCATCCAGCGCCGCTGCTCGCGCACGCCGATGATGTTCTCGAACGCCATGAACACGATGGACGCGGCGATCAGCGTCTCGATGAGCGGGGGAAACCAGAGCGCCTCGGGGACGATCCCGAACGCGGCGGCAATCAGGGTGACGGAGTGGGCGGCCGTGAACGACGTCACGACCCCCACGAGGGGGCGCACCCGGCGCACCGGAATCACCAGGCAAAGGACAAACAGCAGGTGATCGATCCCGTCCATGATGTGCTCAAAGCCGAGCACGACGAAACGCGAGGCGGCGTTCCACCACCCGGGATCGAGGTCGACGCGCCCCGGGTTCCCCACCCAGGTGAAGGCGCGCTCCGGTCCGCCCGGGGCCTGGAAGCGCAGCAGGGTGGAGGTCTCGATGCCGAGGTGTGCGAGGTTGGGGTCGATCGCGAAGCGCGCGCTGTCGGCGGTGATGGGGTACTCGAGCAGGACGTCGAGCAGCGCCTGCTGCCACGGGATCTCCGTCTCCGGGGGGAGCGGCGTGCCACGCACGAGCGCCATCGCCTCCCCCCAGTCCCCAAAGCTCCGGTCGGAGGGCAGCGACGCCCGCGCGGCGACCACCCGGCCGCTCGGCAGCTGCCGGCCGTCCTCGAACACCTTCATGTAGTCGGCCAGCCAGAGCTGGGCGGCCTCCCGGAAGTGCTGCTCGGCGCGCGGGATGTCCAGGTACCCGGCGCCGCGGAGCGGGAACTCCATGTCGCGCATCGCCCCCATGGGGGCGCGGACCAGCAGCTGGAGCACGTGGCCGGCAGGCCGCACGAGGAGGACCACGTTCACGCGCTGCGGCACTTCATGGGCCTGGGCCGTGGCACCGGCGAGGCCGAGGGCCGCGAGGAATAGGCGACGGGTAACCGAACGGGGCACGGCGGTCTGGACGGGGCTCTGTCCGCGGGATTAGTTCAGGCGCGGTTCACGCCCGGGTGCCCAACTATAGCCTCCGGGGGCTTAGCAATCACGTCCAGACAGGGAACACGGCATAATGGCTCGACGCACGGTCGTACTTGGCTCCGCCCTGGTGGGCGGTATCGTGGTCCTGGGGATTGCCCAGTCGGCCCTCCAGTTGACGGCGCAGGACCAGCTGGTGAACGCCCCGCGGTTCGAGGTCGACCCGATGTGGCCCAAGCCGCTGCCGAACCACTGGATCCTGGGCTCCACCATCGGTGTGGGCGTCGACTCCCGGGACCACGTCTATATCATCCATCGTGGCGACTCCACGCTGAACCAGCGCACGGAGGCCGGCGGTGGCGGGCGCATCGCCGAGTGCTGCCTCTCGGCGCCGCCGATCCTGGAATTCGACCCGGCGGGGAACCTCGTGAACTCGTGGGGCGGGCCCGGGCAGGGGTACGACTGGCCCAGTTCCAACCACGGGATCTCGCTGGACGCCAAGGACAATGTGTGGATCGGTGGCAACGGGAACGGCGATTCGCACATCCTCAAGTTCACGCGCGACGGCAAGTTCCTCGCGCAGTTTGGCCAGGCGAAGCAGCCGATCAACAGCAAGTCGACGACGTCGTTCGGGCGGGTCGCCAAGATCTCGTTTGACGACAAGGCGAACGAGGCCTATGTGTCGGACGGCTACGGCAACAAGCGAGTGGCGGTCATCGACATGAACACCGGCGCGATGAAGCGCTTCTGGGGGGCGTACGGTGAGGCCCCGAAGGACACGAACATGGGGCCCTACAACCCCGATGCGCCGCTGATCCGCCAGTTCCGCAACCCGGTGCACTGCGCCGAGCCGACGACGGATGGCCTCGTGTACGTTTGCGACCGCCCGAACGACCGCATCCAGGTCTTCCAGAAGGACGGCAAGTTCGTGAAGGAAGTGCAGGTGGCGCCCAAGACGCGCGGCGACGGGTCCACGTGGGACATCGCGTTCTCCCGCGACCCGCAGCAGCGCTACCTCTACCTCGCGGACGGGAAGAACGAGAAGGTCTACGTGATGGATCGCCAGTCGCTCACCATCATCACCGAGTTTGGGGATGGCGGTCGCCAGCCGGGGCAGTTCTTCGCGGTGCACAGCATCGCCACCGACAGCAAGGGCAACATCTACACCACCGAGACGTACGAAGGCAAGCGCCTCCAGAAGTTCACCTACCGCGGGATGGGCCGCGTGAAGAAGGTGCAGGGGGTTCCGTGGCCCGCGCGTCGGTGACGCGCGGCGCTCGCGCGGCCACGCGGTAAGCACGAACACCCCGGGGCGGCGTGAGGGCGATGGAGGGGGCCAGGCGGCCCGGTGGGCGACACCGACACGCGGTGTGGCTCGCCGGGCTCTCGCTTTTCGCAATGCGAGTGGTGGGCGCGCAGGCCGCACCAGACAGCGTCACCCGGCTGCCGGTGCGTTCGATCCTCGTCTCCGTGGCCCCGAGCACCGGGATCGGCGTCGGGTCGGGCGTGCCCGCACATGCGCAGGTCGTGGATCGCGACAAACTGTCTTCTGCAGGCGCGCGATCGTTGCCGCTGGCCCTGGGGCGCACGGCGGGACTCAGCACCTACGACGACCTGGGTTCCCCGTGGAAGCTGACCCTGAACTCGCGCGGGTTTGCCGCGTCGCCCGTGGTCGGCCTCGCGCAGGGGATCTCCGTCTTCCTGGACGGCGTGCGCGTGAACGAACCCGAGGCGTCGCAGGTGAACTTCGACCTCCTGCCACTGGAACACGTGGCGCGGGTGGAGGTCCTTCCCGGCACGAGTGCACTACTCGGCCGCAACTCGCTCGGTGGCGCGGTGAACCTGGTGACCCGTGGAGCGCGTGACGTGCCGCGCGGCACGCTCGAGCT
>JAEUJL010000007.1 GCA_016794835.1 Gemmatimonadota bacterium
GCCCGGTTCAACCGGGACTTCACCGTCCCGAGGTTGCAGTCCGTGATCTCCGCAATCTCCTCGTACGACTTCCCCTCCAGCTCGCGCAGGATGAACACCTCGCGGTGATGCTCCGGGAGCCGCTCCACCGACGCCTCCACCAGCTCGCGCAGGTGGCGCTTGCGGAACAGGTCGTCCGGGCGGCCGTTCGGGTCCTCGAACTGCAGCGGGCGATCGTCGTCCTGCCAGGTCTTCCGGATCGTCTGGAACAACACGAGCGGATTGCGCGAACGATTGCGCAGCTCGTTCTTGGCCAGGTTCGACGCGATGGTGTAGATCCAGGTCGAGAACTTCTTCGACCGGTCAAACCGGTGCAGGTGACGGTAGACCCGGATGAACACTTCCTGCACGAGGTCTTCCCCGCGCTCGCGGTCCCCGATCGTGCGATAGATGAAGTTGAGCAACCGCGTCTGGTAGCGGTCCACCAGCTCCTCGAACGCACGCTCCTCGCCGTTCAGGAAGGCGGTCACCACCCCCGCGTCGTCCTCGCGGCGCAACTGTTCCCTGACCGTCAGGCCACCAGCCACCGGTACTGCAGCGGTCTTGTGGGCAAGGTTCGTCATGGGATCTCTCTCCGGTCCTGGGCTACGGTTCGGCATCCGATCCACTGAGTTCAGGAGTGGCGCCGTCCTCGGGAACATGGAAAGGCAGGTGCCATGCCTCCCCTGCCATTAGTACGCCATGACCCCGTAAACGGTTTGCTGAGAGCGACTTACGAACTCCGCCATCGCGCCCCGATCCCCCGGACATGTCCGGAATTGCGGACACTCCGACCCCAGCGGCCCCCGGAAAGTGGACACGCGTGCGGCAAACTCCCCCATCCCGGGATGCCTGAGCCCCCTCCGACCTGGGCCTTGCCGCTCGCCCCTACACCCGTCGCGCGTGGTTTGTTGCTGCTGAGCTCGCCTAGCCGAGTCGAAAACCGGCCGCGTACATGAGGGCGATGATCGTCTTGCCGTCCGAGATTTCCCCCGACTGGATCATGGCCAGGCACCGGGAGATGGTGAGCGTCTCCACTTCGATGAACTCGTCCAGCTCACGGTCGGCATCGCCATGCGTGAGGCCGGTGGCCATGAACAGGTGGATACGCTCGTCGATGAACCCCGGGGTCGTGTAGATGGTCGTGAGCAGCTCAACGTGCTCGGCGTGGCACCCGGTCTCCTCGCGCAACTCGCGCTTGGCGCACGTCGCCGGATCCTCGCCCGGGTCCAGGCGCCCGGCCGGGATCTCGTACATGAACTGCTCGGACGCGTAGCGATACTGCCGGATGAGCAGCACCTGCGGATCCGGCCCCATCGGGTCGGAGGCAAACGGGACGACCGCCGACGCCCCGGGATGGCGCACCATTTCCAGCTCGCCTTCGCTCCCGTCCGGAAAGCGCACGCGATCCAGGTCCACGTTGATGACGCGCCCGGAGTAGGCGCGGCGGGTGTCGATCTGTGCAGACATCCCCTACCCTCCCGCGCTCACGCGCTCGATCGCCCCGAGTGACAAATCATTGAGTGCCGGTTCCACCACGCGCGCATCACCCACCACCACCACTTGCAGGCGATCCGGGTGCAGGTGCGCCTGCGCCACGCGGAGCACGGCGGCCGCGTCCACGGCCCGCACGTGCTCGCGGTAGGTGTCGTAATACGACGCCTCCAGCCCGAAGCCGATCCGCATGGCGAGCGCATCGGCGATCGCGGCCGTCGTCTCGAACCGCAGGGGAAAGACCCCGGTGAGGTAGTCCACGGCCAAGGACAACTCCTCCGCGGCCACCGGTGCCTCGCGAATGCGCGTGATCTCGTGGAGGATTTCCCGCAGGGCCGGGCCGGTCACCTCGCTCTGGACGGCCGTCGAGGCCGAGAACACGCTCGCGTCGCGTCGCCAGTCCAGGCTGCTGAAGGCACCGTAGGTGTAGGCGTGGCGCTCGCGCAGGTTGAGGTTGATGCGCGAGTTGAACAACCCGCCCAGGATCGCGTTCATCACGGCCAGCGCGTGAAAGTCCGGGTGCGTGCGTGGCACGCTCGCATGGCCCACGCGCAACTCGCTCTGCGGGGCGTCTGGCCGGTGCAGCACGCGCACGCGAGCCGGCGGCGCCGTCCGCGACCGCCCCGCGTGGGACGCCAGCGCCCGATCCTCCCAGCCCCCGAACGTCGCCTCGGTGCGCCGCACCACGGCATCGACCGGCACGTCCCCCGCCACGATCAGCACACTGCCACGCGGCACGTAGCGCGCCCGGTGGAACTCACGCACCATCTCCTCGGTGCAGGCCGTCACCCCCGCCATGTCGCCGCCCAGCGGACGCGACAACCGATCCCCGGCATCAAAGCACGAGGCCAGCAACAGGTCGTCGGCCAATCCGCGCGGCTCGGCCTGCTGCTGCAGGAGTTCCGCCTTGCGTTCCTCCCGCAGGCGCGCCACCCCCGCGCTCGGCAACGCCGGCTCCATCACGGTCTCGGCGAGGAGCCCGAGCGTCGCATCCAGCCGGGACGACATCACTGTCGTGCCGCAGTCCGCGTGCGTCCACTCCACGGCGCTGAACGCCTCTCCCCCCAACTGTTCAAAGGCGGCGGCCTGGGCGTTGGTGTCCCGGTGGCGGGTGCCCTCCAGGAGCGCCGGCGCGGCAAGCCCGGCGAGGCCGGCGGTGTCCGCCCCTTCCACCTCCCCGCCGGCCGGGGTGAGGAGTAGCACCGTCGCGGCAGGCAGCCGATGCAGGGGAGCAACCAGCACGCGCAGCCCGTTGGCGAGGAGGTGCGACTCGGTAGCTGGAAAGTGATACGGACGTGGCGCCCCAGGTCCGGGACGTGGAGGCGCACTCATGCGTGGTCCTCCGCGACCGCCTTGGGCACGTAGAGCAGTGACGCGCGGTTGTCCTCACCAAGCCACGCCGCGGCCCAGCGGTTCACCTGGTCCGTGGTGACGGCGGCGAGTCGCTGGGGCCAGGCCGCAAGCTCCTCCGCGTTTCCGCGATAGGTCATGTACTGGGAGATCCGGTCGGCTCGCGATTGCGCCGACTGCATGGAGGTGACGAACTCGGTGGTGCTCAGCGCAATCGCGCGCTCCACCTCCGCCGGGGTCGCCCCGGTGCGTCGCAACGCGTCCACCACTCCCGCCACCTCCGCCTCCAGCACGTCCGCTGAGACCTCGGGGCGCGCGGTCACATCCAGGACGAGCAGGTCGCGTCCGCGGCTCAGGTCGAAGGTGAAGGCGGCGGCGCTCGTCGCCACCTCTCGACCCCGCACCAGCTGCTGCTGCAGGCGGCTTCCCTTCCCGTTCCCGAGCACGGCGGCCACGATCGTGGCCACCTCGGCGTCGACGGCCCCAAACGGCGGAGAGCGGAACGCCAGGAACAACCGCGCCGCCATCACCTCGTCGGGAACGACCTGGCGTCGCCACGCG
>JAEUJL010000135.1 GCA_016794835.1 Gemmatimonadota bacterium
TGATGTCCAAGGTGATGTCCAACGGGAACGGGCGGATCAAGTTCCCGATCAACGAGCCCGCGACCGGCAAGAAGAAGTCGCAGATCGAGGAGTACCTCGACTTCTATCGCGGCCCCGGGGTGCAGCACATCGCGGTCGCCACCGACGACATCATCTCCACCGTTCGCGCGCTCAAGTCGCGCGGCGTCGAGTTCCTGCGGACCCCCGGGACGTACTACGACGAGGTGTTCGACCGGGTCGGGAAGATCGACGAGGATACCACCGCGTTGCGCGAGCTGGGGATCCTGATTGATCGCGATGACGAGGGGTACCTGCTCCAGATCTTCACGAAGCCCGTCGAGGATCGCCCCACCCTCTTCTACGAGATCATCCAGCGCAAGGGCGCCAAGGGGTTCGGCAAGGGCAACTTCCGCGCCTTGTTCGAGTCGATCGAGCGGGAGCAGGCGGCCCGCGGGAACCTGTAGCTGCCTGACCGAACGACACTGGGCCCCGGCGTGCGCCGGGGCGCGTGCCCCACAAGCCGCAGTCGCCACCCGTCTCCTCCATGCCGATCTACCACCAGTTAGGCACCTTCCCGCAGAAGCGTCACGTGGTCTACCGTCGCCCCGACGGTGGGTTGTACGCCGAGGAGCTGATGGGGCACGAAGGGTTCATCGGAACCTCGTCGCTCCTGTACCACACGCATCCACCGACGACGATCGTGCGGGCGCGGAAGGTGGCGAACGTGAAGTGGGAGGCCGACGAGGACACCTCGCTTCGTCATCGGCACTTCCTCACCTCGCGCGTGCGCCGGGGGGGGAGCGCCACCATGAGTCGCATTCCCCTCCTGTTCAACGCCGACATCGCCATGTCGTACGTGGAGCCGGACGTGCTCGACGCCCACTTCTATCGCAACTCGCAGGCGGACGAGGTGGTGTACGTCGTCGAGGGGAGCGGGGTGCTCGAGTCGGTCTTCGGGGACCTGCCCTACAAGCCGGGTGACTACGTCGTCATTCACCGGAACATCCTGCACCGCTGGCGGCTCGATCCCGCGGCGCCGAGCAAGCTGTTGGTGATGGAGAGCGCGGGCCACATCCGCTGGCCGCGGCGCTACCGCAACGAATACGGCCAGCTCCTCGAGGGCGCGCCGTTCTCGGAGCGCGACATCCGCCGGCCGCAGGTGCTGGAGCCGCGGGACGAACGCGGCGAGTTCTCCCTCTACGTCAAGCAGTACGACGCGATCAATGAACTCGTGCTGGACCACCACCCGTTCGACGTCGTGGGGTGGGACGGGTACTTCTATCCCTGGGCGTTCAACATCCACGACTTTGAACCGATCGTGGGGCGGATCCACCAGCCACCGCCGGTGCACCAGACGTTCCAGGGCGATGGGTTTGTCATCTGCTCGTTCTGCCCGCGGCCGTATGACTTCGACCCGAACGCGATCCCGGCGCCGTACAACCACTCCAACGTGGACTCGGACGAGGTGTTGTTCTACGCGTCGAGCGAGTTCATGAGCCGCAAGGGAATCGAGTACGGCTCGATCACGCACCATCCCGACGGGCTGCCGCACGGGCCGCACCCGGGCCGGACCGAGGCGAGCATCGGCGCGAAGTACACCAACGAGCTCGCCGTGATGATGGACTCGTTCCGCGCGCTCAAGGTGGCGAAGGATGCGCTGGCCATCGAGGACCCGAAGTATCACTTGAGCTGGATCGACCAGCAGCACGCGGCGTTCAGTCCGCCGACGAGCTAGATCGGCGCGGGGCGGCGAGTGACGGTGGCCGCCCCGGCCGTCTTGTGCCGTTGGGCGCCGAGCGCCCACTTTCGGTCACCACTGCCCACTCCGCTCATGTCCCGCTGGCTTGCCGTGCTCCTGGCCGTCCCGGTCCTCGCCGACGCGCAACCGACCCGCGAGTCGTTCCTCCCGCGCGCGCGACGCCTCATGCGCGAGGCGCCGTTCATCGACACGCATAACGACCTGCCGGAGATGATCCGGCTCAAGGCCGCGTTCGACCTCGAGAAGTACGATCCCGACAAGTCCCTGCCCGACATCGACACCGACATCCCCCGCGCGCGCAAGGGAATGGTGGGCGGCCAGTTCTGGGCTGCCTACGTGCCGTCCCAGTACGAGGGCGACGGTGCGGGGAAGATGGTCCTCGAGGAGATCGACGTCATCCATCGCATGATCGAGCGATCACCGCACCTGGAGTTCGCCACCACCGCGGCCGACATCGTCCGCATCCATCGCAAGGGGAAGATCGCCTCGCTCATCGGCATCGAGGGCGGCCATGCGATCGACAATTCCATGGGGATGCTGCGCGCCGTCCACGCGCTGGGGGTGCGCTACATGACCCTCACGCACGGCTCCTCCACGGCGTGGGCGGATGCCTCCACCGACGCCGCGAAACATCGTGGCCTGTCGGCGTTCGGCCTCGAGATCGTCCGCGAGATGAACCGCCTGGGGATGATGGTGGACATCTCCCACGTGTCGGATGGGGTGATGAGCGCGGTGGCCGCGACCAGCGAGGCGCCGCTCTTCTTCAGCCACTCCTCGGCGCGCGCCCTCGCCGATCACCCGCGCAACGTCCCCGACTCCATCCTGATGAAGGTCAAGGCGAAGGACGGCGTCGTGATGGTGAATGCCTTCCCGGCCTTTGTCGACTCGGCGAGCGCGGTGGCGATGCGCGACGTCTTTGGGGTGCAGCGGCGGTACCAGGCCCAGTGGCCGAACGATCCGCAGAAGGTCGACTCCGCCTTCCTCGCGTACATCAACGCCATTCCCAACACGACGCTCGACAAGTACGTCGACCACATTGACTACATCGCGAAGCTCATTGGCGTGCAACATGTGGGGATCGGCGCCGACCTCGGGGCGATCGACAAGCACCCGGCCGGGCTGGACGACATCTCGATGTTCCCGAACCTCGTCGCCGAGTTGCTCCGTCGCGGGTATACCGACGCCCAGGTGAAGGGGATCATGGGCGGGAATGTCTTGCGCGTGATGCGGAAGACCGAGGCGGTCGCGCGTCGCCTGCAGCGCACGCGCAAGCCCAGTGTCGCCCGCATCACGGAAACGAAGGTCGCCCAGTAGCCTCGTCGGGTTCGACGGGGCTACGTCACCAGTCGCGCGGCCAGCCGGCTCGCGTGTCCGCGGAGCTCGGGGACGGCGGTGGCCTCCCACCACGTCCCCTTGAGCAGCGGCCCGACCAGCGAGAGGAATGGCGAGGTGGAGCCGTCCCCGGCGATGAGGGCGAGGTCGTGGCCGACATCCAGGCCAAGCCCCAGCGCGTCCGGCCGGACGAGGCCGTCGGCGATCAGGTTCGCGAGGAGCGGGTCGCGCAGGGCGCGGACGTCACCCTCCGGCCCCGTGCAGTTGATGACGCGGCTGAACACCCGGCGCTCGGCCGTCGCGGCCCGCCTCGGCCGGATGGTGGCTTCGAGCCCCCCGGGTTGTGCGACGAGCGATAGGAGCCGTGCGGGCTGGACCTGAAGGTGGCCCGAGGTCCGAAGGGCATCGAAGCGATGCCACAGCTCCGGCGCCACCCGGTGACGGTGGACGTCCCAATACGGACGGAGGTGTCGCAGGAAGCGGGCGCGCTCGCGCATCGGCAATGCCTCCCACAGCCGCGGGGTGACGGGGCGGAGCGACGCGACGACCTCGCGCCAGTCGACGCCGGCGGCGGCCAGGGTGCGCACATGCCGCCGCACGGCGCGAAGGTAGTCCACAGCTGAAGGTTCACCCGCCACGAGCGCCGGCGGCAGGTGACCATACGACGGCGGGGCGCCGTGGTCGCGATGCGGGAGCGGCGTCAGGCCGCGCCGTGAGATGGCGAGGACCGGGGCCCGCCGCTCGACAGCATTGAGCTGGATCGCCACGTCGAGCATCGTGAGCCCGGTCCCGATGAGCAGGACCGCTTCGTCGGGACCGACGCCGGCGAGGGCGCCGGGGATCCAGGGGTCCCGGATGTACCGGGGATCATCGAGCCCGGACCGATCGGGCAGGGGTGGGTCGGACGGCGAGTAGTTCCCCAGGGCGAGCACGACGTGGTCGGCCATGACGCGCCGGCCGCTCGCCAGGGTCACCACGGCGCGGGATGTGGTGGCATCCCACGCCACGCGATGCGCCTCGTCGGCCACGACCTCGAGGCGCCCGGGCGTGGCCTGGTTCGCCTCTTCCACGATGCTGGCCAGGTAGTCGCCGTAGATGGTGCGCGGGACGAACGAGCCTCCGGTCGTCGAGGGGATCCGTTCCTGGGCAAAGCGCAGGAAGTGGTCTTCCCGGTCCGGAAAGGCACTCATGCGCCCGGCGGGGACGTTGAGGACGTGGTCGGTGTGCCGCGTCCCGTAGGCGACCCCGCGGGCGAGGGGCCCGGACTTGTTGACGAGCGTGATCCGCAGCGCGGGGTTGTCAGACAAACGCAGGAGGTGCGCGGTGACCATCGCGCCGCTAAACCCACCCCCGATGACTACGATGCCGGTGTTCGAATGCGTCATGTGTGCCAGTTCCTGGAAGTGGGACGCATGACGCTGCACCAAACACGCCACCGTGACCTGCCACGGGGCCGTGACATGTCACGGCTATTTCTTCCCGAAGGCGGCGATCGCGGCTCGCGTGAAGTCCGAGAGCACCAGCGAACCACTCATCGCCGCGCGCTCGGCGAGGAGCGTGTCCCAGTGGTCGGTTCCCTCCCAGAAGACCTGCTTGAGCTTGGCCATCGCCGCCGGGTGTGAGGCGGCCAGCTTTCGGCAGAGGTCGCCCACGGCGGCGTCGAGTTGCTCCTGTGTGGCGGTCACCTGCGCGTACAGCCCGACCTGTTGCGCCCACGACGCATCGCGCCAGTCGTAGTCCACAGACATGGCGGTGTAGTGGGCCAGGCCGATCTTGTGCTGGATCGGCGGGCCGACGACGAACGGGCCGATCCCGATGGCGAGTTCGCTCAGGCGCACGGCGCCGGAATCGTGGGCGATGCAGTAGTCGGACGCGGCGATGAGGCCGACCGCCCCCCCCGCCGCCTTTCCGTGGACGCGGGTCACGATGAACTTCGGGCACCGCTTCATGGCGAGGATGACCCCCATGAAGCCGGAGAAGAACTCCTGGCCCTGGGCGGCGTCGCGGATGGCGACCAGCTCATCGAACGACGCGCCGGCGCAAAAGGGGCCGCTCCCGGAGGACTGGAGCCGGACGACGCGCACGTCGTCCCGCCGTCCCGCCTCCTCGATGGTCGCGGCCAGCGCGCGCAGCAGGGCGCCCGGGAGGGAGTTCCCGCGTGGGTGTCCGAAGGTCACGGTGCCGATTCCTTCGTGGACTTCCAGGGTGACCTGGCCGGCGTCGATCGTCATGGGGCGGATGGGGTGAGGTTGGCAGGAGCGCGGCCGGAAACTAGCGCCCCGGGGCGGGGGCACGGAGTCGGTCATTTCGATCTGGTGCGTTCACCCGACACCGTTGTCCGGCGTTTCACGTTGCGGCGTCCGGGCGACCCCCTGTTAGATTGCGCGAACCCGTTGTGGCGTCATGGGTTGGACGCCGGTCTTACTCTCGAAGTGGAGCCCTGAAGGATGACGGTTGCCGCCGCCGAAGACCCGGTCAAGCTCGCAGAATTCGAGGCCCGCCTGGAGCGGGGCGAGACGATTGAGCCGAAGGACTGGATGCCGGAGAAATACCGGAAGCAGCTGGTGCGGATGATGAGCCAGCACGCGCATTCCGAAGTGGTGGGAATGCTGCCCGAGGGGAACTGGATCACGCGGGCGCCGAGCCTGCGCCGCAAGATGGTGCTGCTCGCCAAGGTGCAGGACGAGGGAGGCCACGGCCTCTACATCTACTGCGGCACCGAGACCCTCGGTGTGGGGCGCGAGGAGCTCATCGAGCAGCTGCTGACGGGCAAGGCGAAGTACTCGAGCATCTTCAACTATCCCACGCTGACGTGGGCGGACATTGGCGTGATCGGCTGGCTGGTGGACGGGGCGGCGATCGTCAACCAGACGATGCTGGCCAAGACGTCGTACGGGCCGTACGCGCGCGCGATGATCCGCATCTGCAAGGAAGAGAACTTCCACAAGCGGCAGGGCTACGAGATCTGCACGGTGATGGCCAAGGGGACGCCGGCGCAGCGGGCGATGGTGCAGGACGCCGTGAACCGCTGGTGGTGGCCGTCGCTGATGATGTTCGGCCCCTCGGACGCCACGTCGCCCAACTCGGCGGAGCTCATGCGGTGGCGGGTCAAGCGGGAGACCAACGATGCCCTGCGCCAGCGCTTCGTGAACCTCACGATCCCGCAGGCCCAGGCGATCGGCCTGTCCGTGCCGGATCCCGACCTGCGCTACAACGCGGAGACGGAGAACTGGGAGTTCGGCCCGATCGACTGGAGTGAGTTCCAGGCGGTGATCGCCGGCAATGGGCCGTGCAACCGGGAGCGGATGGCCGCGCGTCGCAAGGCGCACGCGGACGGTGCGTGGGTCCGCGAGGCGGCCGAGGTACACGCCGAGAAGCAGGCCGCGCGCGCGCGCGAGCACGCCGCCTAGTCCCCCTACCGAAGACGCGATGTCGACCGAGACGCAGTGGCCGCTCTGGGAAGTCTTCACGCAGGAGGGGGACGCGGCCCCCCACGAGCATGCGGGGAGTGTCCACGCCGTGGACGCGGAACATGCCATGCAGAACGCGCGGGACATCTACGCGAGGCGCGGCAAGGTGGTCAGCCTGTGGGTGGTCCCGCTGGACGCCATCACGGCCTCGTCGCCGGGCGATGCGGGACCGCTCTTCGACCCGGGGTCGGACAAGGCCTACCGCCACCCGCAGTTCTACAAGAGCCCGCGGGGCGTGAAGATCTTCTAGGACGAGGGGATGGGGGGAGTGGCTCACGTACTGCACAAGGGCAACGCATGACCGAGGCACGAGCACAGGCAGCGACCGCCGCCGGGGTCGCCCCGAGCGGACCCACCGCAGGGGTCGCGGGCAATCCGTTGTTTGAGTACCTCTGTCGCCTCGGCGACGACCGGCTCGTCCTCGGTCATCGCCTGTCGGAATGGGCGGGGCATGCCCCGATCCTCGAGGAGGACATCGCCCTCAGCAACTTCGCGCTCGACTTCGTGGGCCAGGCCGCCGCGTTGCTCAAGCTCGCGGGGGAGGTCGAGGGCAAGGGCCGCGACGAGGACGCCCTCGCCTACCATCGCGACGAGAACGAATTCCGCAACCTGCTGCTCGTCGAGCTGCCGAAGGGCGATTTCGCCTTCACCATGGTCCGGCAGTATCTCTTTGATGCGTTCGACGTGCTCGCGCTGGAACGCCTCGTGAAGTCGAAGCACGAGGTGCTCGCCGGGATCGCGGCCAAGGCCCTCAAGGAGGCGAAGTACCATGTCCGCCACTCCGGCGAGTGGGTCGTGCGCCTGGGGGACGGGACGGAGGAGAGCCATCGTCGCACGCAGGCGGCCCTCGACGAGCTGTGGTCCTACGCCTCGGAGTTCTTCCTGGCGGATGGGGTGGACACCGCGATGGTCGCGCAGGGGATCGGCCTCGACCTGCCATCGCTCAAGGCGCCCTGGGAGATCACGGTGCGCGAGACGCTGACGCGGGCGACCCTGACCGTGCCGAACGACCCCCGCGTGGTGCGGGGGGGGCGCCTCGGGCGGCATTCCGAGCACCTCGGCCACATGCTCGCCGAGATGCAGATCCTCCCCCGCTCCCATCCGGGCGCCCAGTGGTGATGCAGCCACGGAGCCGCTGACGATGGCGTGGACCCCGGCGGAGGTTCGCGGTTGGCTCGACGCGGTGAAGGACCCCGAAGTCCCGGTGGTGTCTGTCGTTGAGCTGGGCGTGGTGCGCAACGTCCTCGTGGACGGGGAGGCCGTGACGGTGGAGATCACCCCGACCTATACGGGATGCCCGGCGATGAAGGTGATGGAGGACGAGATCCTCGCCTGTCTCGCCGGCCATGGGGTGACAAACGCCCGGGTGCAGACGGTCTTCCGGGAGGCATGGACCACGGACTGGATGAGCGACGAGGCGCGGGAGAAGCTCCGCGCCTACGGGATCGCCCCGCCGCAGCACCTCGGCGACCCGGGACTCGTGACCCTGCGCCGGCATGCGCCCGTCGTCTGCCCCCGCTGTGGCTCGCACCAGACGCTCCGCCAGAGTGAGTTTGGCTCGACCGCCTGCAAGGCGCTGTACACCTGCCGCGAGTGCCGCGAGCCGTTTGACTACTTCAAGGCGATCTGAGGCGCCGCGCGCCGCACGCGTCAGGTCACCCGCACGGCGCCTGGGAGGACCTCGAAGGTGAGCACCCCGCTGGCGCCGGGCAGCTCGCCGTCCGCTTCCACATGGCAGGGCGCCAGGAGCTCGATCGTCACGCGTGAGGCACGCCGATGGTGCACCCACGGCAAGTGGTGGTGCCAGCCGGGGTAGACACTCGGAAGCAGGGCCAGCACGCTGGCGCGTGGGAGCGCCTCGATCCAGACGACGTCGAGCCGACCATCGGTGAGGTCCGCCATGGGGGCGATGGTCATGCCACCGCCAAAGGTGCGGCCGTTGCTCACCGCACAGAGTCCCACCTCGGTGGCGATGGCAGGGCCGTCGTCGAGCGTGATGCGGACGGGATGTCGTTGCGGCCGCAACGCCGCCCCGAGTCCCTCGAGCAGGAAGGCGA
>JAEUJL010000187.1 GCA_016794835.1 Gemmatimonadota bacterium
CTCGGGTGGACCCTCCTCGACAATGCCTTCATCGAGCGCATCGCGGCCGGGTTGCACGCGACCCCCGCCGAGGTGGAGGCGATCGACGAGAAGGGCCCCACCCTCGCCGAGCGTCTCGCCGACGCGCTGGCGTACGGCACGGCCGAGGTCCTGAGCACCCCGATGCGCACCCCGTTCCGCCCCGGGGAGGAGCGACTCGTCGAGGTCACGCGGCAGGTGATCGACGACGCGGTGGCGCGCGGACCGATCGTGGTCGTGGGGCGTGGCGCCCAGATCCGCCTGGAGGGCCGCACCGATGCGCTGCATGTCCTGTGCTCGGCGCCCCATGACGCGCTGGTCGCCCGCGTCGCGGCCCGCGAGTCGTTAGGCCTGGCCGAGGCGGCCCGGCGGGTGGACGAGGAGAACCGGCGCCGGGCGCAGTTCGTGCGCCGGCATTGGGATCGCGACTGGCTGGATGCCTCCCACTACCACCTGTGCGTCGACACCTCGTGGATTGGCATCGACCGCGCCGCCGCGCTGGTGGTGGAGTGGGCACGGGGCGCCGGGGGCTGAGCCCCGGCGCCCCGCCGGTCAGCTGATGATGAGGCCGCGCGCTCGCAGCGCCTGCTTGAACGCCTCCACGTCGGTGCGCATCACGCGGTCATACTTCGCGCGCACGCGAGCAAGCTCGGCCTTGAGCACCTGCTGGACTTCGCGATGCGGCTGGGTCGGTGCGTAGTCCGACGCGGTGACGCTCTGGCCGAAGTACACGAGTTGTTCCCCCAGCTTGAACGGGTAGCGAATGAGGTCCTGGCCACGCCCGGTCGTCCGGGTCTGGAACAGGTCGTCCTCCACCTCCACCAGCTTGCGGTCGAGGGAGTCCACCTGGGCGCGCAGGTCCGCCAGCTTGGGATCGTCCGCGAGGGTGGCCTTGAGCGTGGCGATCTGGCTGCGCACGACCTCGAGCGCATTCACCATAGCGACGACGCTGTCGAGGTCGACGGCGACCTGGCTGGCCAGGGCAACCTGTTGGCGGATCTCGTCCTCGGAGCCGCCCGACGACGGGTCCTTTCGAACCACCAGCGGTTGCGTCTGCGCACGCCCCCCGGCGTTCAGCGTGATGGTGTACGTCCCCGGTGGGACCAGCCAGCTGAACCGTCCGATCCCCGGGGCCGGGGCGCCAGCGGCCGCGTACCGCGTCTCCGGATGGTAGGGATTCACCGCGCGCAGCTTGGCCTGGGTGGTTGACTCATTGCGCAGGTCCCAGTGGATGCGATTCACCCCGGCCTTGCCCATCGACGCGAGGGTGCGAACGACCTTGCCCTGCGGGTCGGTGATCGTCAGGCGCACCGAGTCCTTCGCGTCTTCCTTCAACCAGTAGTGCATCGCCGCCCCATAGTTCGGGTTGGTGCCAATGACCGGGTCGTCGAAGTCGTAGAAGGGGGTCTCCACCGGCAGGAACCGGTACGCCGCACGGGGCGCGAAGAGGTGCGCGGCCTGCGCGGTCACCTCGGCGCCGAGGGTGCGCAGCGGCGTGATGTCATCGAGGATCCAGAACCCGCGGCCGTAGGTCGCAATCACCAGGTCGTTGAAGTGTTCCTGCACCTCGATCCAGTAGACCGGCGCATGCGGCAGGTTGTTCTGGAGCGGCTGCCAGCTGGCGCCATCGTTGAACGAGACGTACATGCCGTTCTCCGTCCCGGCATAGAGCAGCCCGCGGCGCACCGGGTCCTCCCGCACCACGTGGACGTAGGACAGCGGTGATTTCGGGATCCCGTTGACCACCAGGGTCCAGGTGCGCCCGAAGTCCGTGGTCTTGTAGATGAACGGATCGCGGTTGTTGGCCTGGTGTGCGTCGATGGAGAGGTAGGCGGTCCCCTCGTCGTGGCGCGACGCCTCGATATTGGAGATCGTGCCCCAGAACGGGGCATTGGGCAGGTTCGCCGTCAGGTCCGTCCAGGTGGCGCCGCCATCGCGGGTCAGGTGAAGCTTTCCGTCATTTGTCCCCGCCCAGATCAACCCGCGGCGCAGCCGGGATTCGTTGATGGCAAAGACGACCCCCGAGTACTCCACCCCAATGTTGTCCGGCGTCAGCCCACCGGAGCGCACCATGCGGGACCGGTCGTTGCGCGACAGGTCCGGCGAGATCACCGACCAGCTCCGCCCGCCGTCGGTGGTCGCGTGCACATGCTGCGAGCCGACGTACACCCGGTTGTGGTCGTAGGGGGACAGGTGCACGGGGAAGGTCCACACAAAGCGATACTTCACCTCGTCCGCCGCGTGCCCGATGGTGCCCTGCGGCCATACCTCGACCGCGGCCGAGACCTTCGTGCGCATGTCATACCGCGAGACGATCCCGCCTACAGAGCCAAAGCCGGACGCGCTGCTCCAGACGAGGTTGGTATCCACCGGGTCCGGCTGGGCCCACCCAGACTCCCCACCACCCACCGAGGACCACAGGCCGCGCGGGATCCCGGCATCGCCGAAGAACCCGGCCATCTTGCTGTTGGACGGCCCCATCGTCGACGGACCATCCTGGCGGTTGCCGTACAGGTTGTACGGGACCCGGTTGTCCACCGCGACGTGGTACATCTGGGCGATGGGGAGCTGGATGCGGCGCCAGCTCTGCCCGCGGTTCTCGCTGATGGAGATGCCCCCATCGTGGCTCACGATCAGGCGCTGGCCGTTCGTGTCGTCGATCCAGATGTCGTGGTGATCGCCACCCGGCGTGGCGGCGACTGGCGGATCGGTGATCGTCCGCCCACCGTCCACGGTCTTTGCCCAGTTGGCCGTCAGGAAGTACGCCTCGTCGGCGTTGTCCGGCATCGCGGCCATCCGGTTGTAGTAGTGCGTCCGGCCAGCGACCTGCTGGTCGTAGCTGACGACCTGCCAGTTCGTGCCGCCATCGTCCGAGCGCCACAGGCGGCCGCGCGTCGTCTCCTTGATGTGCACGGCGGGCAGCCCGTCGCCCGCCTCGATCAACGCATACACCCGACTGGAATTGGCCCGCGACATCGCCAAGCCGATCTTCCCGATCTGCGTCGTGGGAAGGCCGTTCCCCGAGAGACGCTTCCAGGTCGTGCCGCCGTCGCGCGACATCCAGATGCCGCTCCCGGCCCCGCCAGACAGCCGACCCCAGGTGTGCATCTCCAGCTGCCACATCCCGGCAAACAGGATCCGTGGATTGTTGGGATCCATCACCAGGTCTGACGCCCCCGTGCTGTCGTTCACGAACAGGACCTTCTCCCACGTCTTGCCGCCATCCTGGGTGCGGAAGATCCCGCGATCCGGCTGCGGGCCATACGCGTGCCCGAGCGCCGCCATGTACACGATGTCCGGGTTGGTCGGGTGAATCACGATGCGCGAGATCCGCCCGGTCTGTTCCAGCCCCATGCGGGCCCATGTCTTCCCGGCATCGGTCGACCGAAAGACCCCCCATCCCACGGAGATGTTGGATCGGATGAACGGCTCCCCGGTCCCCACCCAGACCACGTTGGGATCGGATGGGGCCGTCGCGACGGCGCCGATCGACGAGACGGGCTGGTCGTCGAAGATCGGTCGCCAGGTGTTGCCGCCGTCACTCGTCTTCCACAGGCCGCCGGACGCGGCGCCAGCGTAGTACGTGGTCCGGTCACCCGCGACCCCGGCCACCGAGGTCACGCGATTCCCCTCGGGGCCTACATGGCGCCAGCGCAGGCCGGCATACCAGGCGGTTTCGATGCCGGAGACCACCGGGGCGGGTGGCGGTGTTGCCGGACGACGCTGGGAGTGAGCAGGGAGCGGCAGCGTGGCCGCCAGCAGCAGGGCGAGTGGAAGCAGGCGCATGGCAGGAGGTGAAGTACCCCCGGAACCTCGCGCGACGTGCCGGCCCGCGCCAGCCGCCACCAGTGCTACAGGTCGCGTAGCTGCGGGTATCGGCCGAAGGCCCAGCGGCCGTAGACCACCATCAACAGGGCGCTCCACGCGAGGGTCCATCCAATGCCGAGCCACCGGGCCACGCTCCCGGCCGCGAAGGCGCCGAGCACCTGCGGCAGCCCGACGACGATCAGCGAGTAGACGGACATCAACCGCCCGCGGAACTCATCCGGCGCGATGGCTTGCATCACCGAGTTGCCCAGCGCGGAGTTCACGATGAGCACGAACCCGGTGCCGAGCAACAGGATGTAGGTCAACGCCGGCCAGGGCGACAGCGCGACCAGGAAGATCAGGACCGCCAGCGCATACTGGGAGCGCATGAGCAGCCGGCCGCGGCGGAGCCGCGGGCTGGAAGCGGCCAGGGCGAGGGCACCGCACATGCCGCCGATCCCAACGGCGGACAGCAGGAGCCCATACCCGCCCGGCCCCAGTCGCAGCTGGTCCCTGGCCAGCACCGGCATCAGCGCCAGCGTCGGGGTACACAACACCGCGAACACCGCGATCGTCTCCACGAGCCCGCGGAGCCGAAGGTCCCCGTGCACGTACCGCACCCCCTCCCGCACCCCTTCCCACGGCGACGTCGCCGGAGCCTCCACCACACGGGGCGGCAGCTCAATGAGCCAGAGTCCCAGGAGCACCGTGAGGTAGCTCGCGGCATTGACGAAGAAGCACCAGGCGATCCCCCACCGCGCGATGATCGCCGCCCCGATCGGTGGGCCAATGATCCGCGCGAGGTTGAAGCCGGATGAATTCAGGGCGATGGCATCGCGCAGGTCGTCGCGGCCGACCAGGTCGATCATCAACGACTGGCGTGCCGGGATCTCGACACTCACCACCAGGCCGCCGAACAGGACCAACCCGATGAGCGCCGGGATGCCTAGCGACCCCCGCCAGGTGAACCACCAGAGCAGGAGTGCCTCGACCAGCAGCAGGACCTGGGCAAGCCGCACCAGCCGCAGCTTGTCCGTCCGGTCCACGAGCACGCCCGCGATCAACGAGAACAGGAGGATGGGCAGCGCCGAGCAGGCGACCACCACGCCGACGAGGAAGGGGCTGTCCGAGAGTTCCAGCGCCAGCCACCCGACGGCCATCGACTGCATCCACGTCCCGACCAGCGACAGCGTCTGGCCGAACCAGAAACGCCGGAAGTTCACGTGGGTCAACAGGACCCGGAACGGATTGGCTGGACGACGCGGGGCACTCACCCCGGTAAGTTAGGCACCTCACCCCGTGCCCCGCACGGCGCCTACAACGCGTATCGAATCAGCCGGCCCAACCGGCGCCGGAGGTTGTCGACCTCCGGATAGAAGCGGCGCAGTTGGTCGGCGCGGGTGATCCAGGTCGAACGCGCCAGCATGTAGTAGAAGTCGGGGAGCGACACGACCGTGCCGACCCCGCTCACCAGCAAGGTCGCCTCGCCGTCCAGCCACATGCCGCGTGGGTCCTGGTTCTGCGACCCAAGGCTCAGGTACATCACGTCCCCGCCCGACGGCGGCACCGACGCGCGATACTTCTCGATCATGGTGAGCCCCACCCCCATGTAGGCGCGCGCGGCGACCTCCGCACCGGCCGTGTCGCGCAGCGCGGACGCCTGGCGAATCCGGGTCGCGAAGACGCGCAGGAAG
>JAEUJL010000220.1 GCA_016794835.1 Gemmatimonadota bacterium
GTGGACGGCGCGCGTCCGCTGGGCGAGGAGGTAGACCATGAACGGCTTGTCCGCCTTGGCGGAGTTACACCGCTTGCAGCACAGGACCAGGTTGTCGCGCCGGTCGTAGGCCGTCTGGCCGCGACGCGGGGTCACATGGTCGAGGGTCATCGTCTCCGGCTCGTGGCGCAGCCCGCAATAGGCGCATACCGGGCCGTGCTGGCGCAGGAGCCATCGCCGGGTCTCGACGTACGCGTCCCGGCTCGTGGATACTGACGTTTCCTGGGGTGGGGTCTTTCCCCCCCTGCCGCGGCCGATGCGACGGCGCGGTCGTTTTGCTGGCATACTCATTCGTGACTGAATCGTAGTCATCGCCGGGGGCTGTTGGCACCCCGCGCTAACCTCCCCGAAATGACGACCCGCCGGCCGAATGGTCAAGATGACCGAGGGGCGATAGCCGGAACTCCCCCGTCCTGAAGGGGTATTCCCGACCCCACAACTCGTGCTGTCGCATAGCTTTGCACCCTACCCAACGTCGCCATTCACTCGGGAGTCACTCGATGCGTTTCGCCCTTGCCCTCGCAGCCACCCTGTCCGCCGCCACCCTCGGCGCCCAGGCCCAGGACCACGCCAAGCACCAGGAAAAGCCCAAGGAGGCAATGAAGCACGACATGGGCAAGATGGATCACATGGCGGGTCCGTGGAAGGAAATGAACGCCTTCCACTCGCAGCTCGCGGCCACCTTCCACCCGGCCAAGGACCAGAAGAACCTCAAGCCGCTCCGCGAGAAGGCTGACGCCCTCGCCGCAGCCGCCCGGGCCTGGACCGCGTCGACCCCGCCGGCGGCCTGCGCCGATGCCGCCACCAAGTCGACCGTGGCCGCCATCTCGACCGACGCCCTCGCGATCGGCAACCAGGTGCTCGCCAATGCGTCAGACGCCGACCTCACGAAGGCGATCACGGCGCTGCACGACAAGTTTGAGACGGTGGAGAAGAAGTGCGCTCCCCACGACATGAAGGGGATGAAGCACTAACTCGCCGGGCGCATGGCGAGGCTCTTCGCCAGACCGCCCGCGTCGAAGGTAAAGGCAGCACCGATGGTCACCATCCCGAACCGGATCGTGATGGTGACCGTGCGAGCGGTCATGCGGCGGTGATCGGCAGGCGCACGGTGACGACCGTCCCGGCGCCCGGGGGACAGGCCAGGCTCACCGTCCCCCCGTGGCCCTCGACGATCGCCTTCACGATCGACAGGCCGAGCCCCGCCCCTCCGGTGCGTCGGGCGCGCGAGTCGTCCGGCCGATAGAGCCGATCAAACACGTGGGGCAGGTGTTCCGGAGCGATCCCCGGGCCCGAGTCCGCCACCTCGAGCACGGCGTGCCCACCCGCCGCACCGCACCGGATGGTGACCACCACATCCGGGCCCCCATGCTGGACGGCGTTCTCGACCAGGTTGCGCACGACCTGCCCCAAACGATCCGCATCTCCGGTGACCCGCGCGGGCTGCGCGGTGAGGTGCAGGCGTGTCGCGGGGAGTCGACCCGCCGCGACGAACGCGCTGGCACTCCTGGCCACCAGCTCGGCCAGGTCCACTGCGTCGCGATGCATGTCGAGCCGCCCGGCGTCCGCGCGGGCCAGCACATCCACGTCCGCCACGAGCCGCTCGAGGATGCGCGCCTCTTCATGCAGCGAGGCCAACGCAGACGCGTCCGCCGTGCGCAGCCCATCCTGCAACGACTCCAGCTGGGCCCGCAGGTTCGTGAGCGGGGTGCGCAGTTCGTGCGCCACGTCGCGCAGGAGTTGTCGACGGCTCCGCTCGGAACGGTCCAGGTGCTCGGCCATCTCGTCAAAGGCCCGGGCCACCGGGTCCAGCTCGGCCAGTCCGGTCGCCCCGACACGCGCGGTGTAGTCCCCCGTCGCCACGCGCGCAACCGCGGCACGCAACCGCGCCAGGGGATCCAGCAATCGTCGCACCAGCCAAAGCGCCGCAACAAACGAGAGGAGCAGGATCGCCGCCGCACCGAACCACAGGCGGCGGTTGAAGCCAGCGCCAAACGCACGGGACGCACTGTCGACCGACACCGAGACGTTGGCCGCCTCTGGGGCCCGCGGCACCTGGAGGATGAGCGCCAGGGTGTCACCCGATGGCGCGAGGAGCCACTCCCCGGCGTCGAGGATCAACCGACGCAACTCCCCTTCCCGCCGGACCTCGAGTGACAGCCCCGTCGCGCCACGTCGTGCGGCGGTGGCACCGGCAAAGCTGGAGTCGCTGGATCCCAGGAGCGCCCCGGTGGGGGACACCACCACCACGTCCGATCCGAGCCCGGCCGAGGTGCCGGCCGCCACCCTCGCGACCACGGCGGCGAGCCCACTGTCCCGCGCCAGCGCCTTCAGCGGATCGAGGACCACCGACGGGGCGACGTGCGTCCCGACGGTGGCTTCCTGCACCGTCGCACGAAACTGCACGGTGGCCGACCGCACCCCAAAGGCGGACAGCAGTGCCACCGAGCACAGCACCGCGCCGGTGACCAGCGCGAGGATTTGCATGCGCAGGTTAGCCACGGCGCACCGCCGCGACATCCACGCGATAGCCGGACCCAAACACGGTCTCGATGCACGACACCCCGGCCGCCTCCAGCTTGCGGCGCAGGTTCTTCACGTGCGCGTCGACGGTGCGCGCCCCAGCCTCGGTGCCACCACGGAGCGCCCGCTCCGCGAGGTCATCCCGCGAGACCACGCGCCCGCCGGCCCGCGCCAGCACCTGCAGCAAGCGCACCTCCGTCGGGCTGAGCGCGACCCGCGCACCCGCCACGAACACCTCGGCGCCATCTGCGGGGATGTAGAGTGTGCCGAGCCGCACCCCGCCAGCCTCTCGTTCGCGCTGCACCTCGGCCCGTCGCAGGACGGCCTGGCAGCGCGCCACCAACTCGCGTGGACTGAACGGCTTGGGGACATAATCGTCGACGCCCGCCGCGAAGCCCGTCAGCCGATCCTCCTCGTCCACCATCGCGGTCAACATGATGATCGGGACATCGGCCGCCTCCCGCACTTGCCGGGCGAGCGCCAGTCCATCGACCCCGGGCAACATGCGATCCAGGACAACGAGATCGTAGCGGGACGCAACCAGGAGGTCGCGCGCCTCCGCGCCGTGGCGCGACACCGTGACCCGAAAGCCTCCATGCCGGAGGTACAGGGCCACGGTGTCGGCCGTCTTGGGCTCGTCCTCGACGAGGAGGACGTGTGCCCCTTCACTCACAACGGGAGCGCGTACCGCTCGAGGAAGTACTGGCCGTCCTCGTCCACCTCGGCGGCATACAGGGCGGAGGCACCAAAGCCGAGCAGCACGCGCCCGGCCGGGAAGTTCACCGTCGCCACATGGGCCCCGCTGCTGTTGAAGACGTCATACTGCCGGGGCGCGTTGGCGGGACCCAGGCGGCGAACCCACACCCGTCCCGTGGCGTCCACGCGCAGGGAGCCGGCATCAAAGAAGGGCTTGGTCGCCGGCCACTTGTACCCCTCGGTGCTGGGCTCCTGCTGCGGGCGCGCACGCCCAAACGACATCGTGCGTCGGCCGTTGTTGTCCTCGACGTTCATGGTGATCCCGCCGGTCAGCATCTGCTGCTGGACCCACTCGCGCTTCTCGGCCTCGCCGATCTTTGCGCGCGTGGCCGACACGGCCGCGCCGGTGCGCGTTGCGCCGTTGGACACCCAGTCCAGGCGATACATCCCACTGCGCGCCACGGCCACGTCGCCGTTGGGTGCGACGGCCCAGCCATCGCTCGCCGAGAGGGGAATCGGCCGGATGCGAACCTCGCGCGTGTTCTCCCCGCCGGACTCCTGCCGGTCCAGGTCCGGAGTCTTCGCCTTCGCCACGGCCTGCGTGGTGCCGGCCTTGGGGTCAAAGCGCATGATGTTCGCCGAATCCGGCAGTCCCCCGGGGCCGCCGCCAGCCGGCGGCTGGAAGTAGATGCGTCCCTGCGCGTCCACACCACCGGGGAACATCACCCCCACCGGGCCCCCCGCGCCGCCTGACGCCATTGGGATGCTGCGGGCATACACCCCCGTCGGCCCAAGGATCGACAGCCGCGCATTGCCGAGGTCCACCACGAGCGTGCTATCCGCCGGCATCGGCCACACCGCATCAGGCTGCCGGTACTCCCCGGGGCCACCGCCCTCCTTCCCCAGCACACGCCGCGTCTGCAACGACCCGCCGAACACCATCACCTGGCGCTCGATGGGGTCGGCCACCATCAGGTCGCCGTTGCGCAGCTCGCGCACCGTCGTGACCAACGACAACACCTCCTTCGCGCGGGCCGTCGGCTTGCCAAGCGCCGCCGTGCGCGCCGCCTGTGACTGGGCCGCGAAGGGAACGAGGAGAACAACCGCAAGTGTGGCGACTCGGGACATCGCATCAACTCCAGGAAAGGTGGACCTGCCTGAATGAGACACCCCACTCGTGAAGGAGTCGTGAAGGCAGGCTACGCCAGGCGTCGGGCAAAGCAGTGTTTCTGGCCGACCGTCCACTCATCGGCGGAGACCCGGTCGTACCGTCGCTTCTTCTCGGGGTACCGCGTCACGTCCTGCGACTCGAAGCCGCAGCGCTGGAACAGGTCATCCGAGAAGGAGACCGCGAAGATCTCCGGATAGCCCCGGCGCCTGGCGAGGTCCACGGCGGCCTGGATCAACGCACGACCGAGTCCCTTGCGGTGGTGGGCCGGGTCCACGGCCAACGAGACCAACTCGACCAGGGACGGCGAGTATTCATCGAGGCAGACGCACCCGACCACGTGCCCGTCGTCGTCGCGAATCACCCGGTAGTCGTCGAGATGCCCTTCGACAAACGCTTCCGTGCGGGGCAGGGTCAAGCCCGCCTCGTTGAAGCGGTTGTTCAGGGCGGCGAGCGCCGGCACGTCGTACTCGTGGGCGGGGGACAGGGGGCGCATGGAAACGTCAGGGAGTGGATGGGGTGCGGTAGGCCACGCGGCCACGCGACACGGTCAGGCGAACGGTGCCACTGAGCAGGTCCTGCGTGCTGGCAGCCGTCAGCGGGTCTGTGGAGAGTACGGTGAAGTCGGCGCGTCGCCCCGGCGCGAGCTGGCCGCCTCGTGCCTCATCGAACGCGGCAAACGCCGCCCAGCTGGTGTAGCCGCGCAACGCTTCCTCCGGGGTCATCCGCTCGCCGGGATACCACCCGCCGTCGGGATTCCC
>JAEUJL010000258.1 GCA_016794835.1 Gemmatimonadota bacterium
CGCCATTCAGCATCGCCGGCAACTCGGCGGGGATCGGGATGATCGCACTCACCGTCATCAGGACCAGGCACGCCGGCACCGCGAGCCAGCCGAGATCCTGCAGGACGACGATGAGGGCGTCGGGAGACGGCAGGCTCATCGCGCCTGGGCCCGCACCACGACCGACCGATCAGTGAAGCCCGACACCCGAACGTCCGCGACGCGCACGAGTGAACGACCGGCAGAAGTGAGGTAGGTGACCTCGATGTCGACGCGGTCCGCCGCCCCCGTGGCGACGTGCACCGGCGTGACCCCCTGCGAATCGTAGCCTCCGCCCGTGTCGACGAGGCGCGTCCCGAGCAGGTCGCGTGTCCCTGCCCGAAAGACACGCACCTCGCTTCCCGCTTGCGTCGCACGGCCATTCGCATCGAGCACCGTGACCGCGATCGACTGCCGGGCGCGTGCAGCCGCCATCGTGTTGCGGAAGAGATGGTGCGTCCCCGTCGCGTGGTTGTTGGCCACGAGCAGGTCCAGGTCGCCATCGCGGTCGACATCGACCGCGTTGATCCCGTGGCTGCCACCATCACGGATCATGACCGTCGGCGTCGCGTCCTCAAAGCGCCCCTGACGCTGCAGGAAGAGGTGGTCACGTGTGTCGCGCTCGGTGCCGAGAAAGTTGACGACGTACAGGTCGGGCCATCCATCGTGGTCCAGGTCACCCCACGCGGCACTCACCGAGTGATCGTCGAGGGCCAGCCCGACCGCCGCCGCCACATTGGTGAAGCGATCGCCGTCGTTGCGCAGCAACCAGTCGGGACCGTAGTTCGCGACGTACAGGTCCAGGTCGCCGTCGTTGTCATAGTCGGTGACGGCCGTGCCCACGCTTCCCTCGGCCGCGCCACGCCCGCGGGCGGAGAGGCCGAGGGCATCGGCCATGTCGGTGAAGCGTCCGTTCGCCTGGACAAAGAAGCCATTCGCGTCGCCGTCCTGGTTGGCGACGAAGGCATCCAGGTCGCCATCCTGCTGCCAGTCAAACCAGGCGACACCGACGGTCTTTCGCGGATCAGCTATCCCGAGTTGGGGTGCCACATCGGTGAAGCGCCCGGCATCCTGACGGTAGAGCGCGTTCGGCCGATCCCGAAAGGCGACGAAGAGGTCGAGGTCTCCATCGCGGTCGAAATCGACAAAGGCCGGTTGGCGCGTGGTTCCCTTGTCGGCCACCCCCACCGCGGCGGCGACATCGACAAAGCGCCCACGACCCTGGTTGCGGTACAACTTGTTGGGGACCGGGGACGCCGGGGTGAACCCGACGTACAAGTCGACCAGGCCATCGGCGTCAAAGTCTCCCCAGGCCGCCGCGCGGGTTTCGATCGAGTCGGCCACACCGGCACTCGCGGCCACGTCGGTGAATGTGCCGGCGTCATTCCGGTACAGCCGATTGGGGCGACCACGGAAGCCGACGAACAGGTCGAGGTCACCATCGCCATCGAAGTCAGCCCAGGCGGTGGGCTGTGCCCCAGGGGCGCCAAACAGGGCGGGCTGGACGAGGTCGAAGGCAGGGAGGGCCGAACCAACAGCGGGAGATCCCTGCTTGGTTGCCAGTGGAGTACAGCTAAACCCCAGAACAACGAACACGGCGGAGGTACGCAACGAGCGAAGCACGCGCGGCACGGGCAGTACGCGCGGCACGCGGAGCACGGGGGGTAGGCGCGGCACGTGGAGCATGGGTGGTACGCGGAGAACGAGGGAGAGCCAGGCTCTCCCCCAACGTGCTTCCCGGGACGCGTGCTGCTCGTACTGCCCGTGCTTCATCCGTGTGTTGTCCCCACTACTCTTGCGTCGCCGCGCCCCGAGACCCTTCGATGAAGCTCGCGATGTCCCGCTTGAGCTGCCGCAGCAGGGGCGGCACGATGTACATCATGTGGCCTCCCTCGTAGTACGTCAGCTTCACCCGGTCCTTGTACGTCTGTTCGTAGCCCAGGTGGTCAAACGTGTACTCCGTCCCGCCAAACGGCGTGGCAAAGTCGTAGTACCCGTTCGCGACCAGCACCTTGAGGTACGGGTTCTTCGCCATGGTGGCGCGCAACGACTCCACGAGGTTCAGGTAGCGATTCTGGAAGGGCATGTAACTCCATGGCTGCACCTGGCCGCTCGTGAAGTACGGCAGCTCGGTCTGGTAGCCAAGGTCGCGCCGGACGTAGTCCAGGAAGAGCGCCGTATATGGGCCGCTCAGGGCATGGTTCGACGGGTCGAACTCTTGGGTCTCCCCGGCGTCGTCAGCGTCGAGCGCCGTGTACCGGCCGTCCAGGCGCCCGATCATCAGGCCGCGATCGCGCAGCAACTCCTTGCGGAAGCGCGGGTCCGAGACGCGCAGGTTCGCCTGCTCGATGAATTCCACCGACAGGCCGCTGTACCGGGCGACCTTCTGGGCCACGGCGCGCCGCTCCTGCGCGGAGAGGCGATTCCCCTTCACGAGGGACGCCAGGTATTCCCCAAAGGCGTACTGCCGGCTCTCCTCCACCGCCTTTGCCAGGGGCATCGCCTGCAGGTCCGCCGGGAGCTTCTTGTGGTACCACGCGCTCGCCGTGAACGACGGGAGGAAGTTGGCGTACGGGTAGTCGTTCCCGGCGACGTACCCCTTGGTCTGGTAGTCGAGGATCGAGGAGACGAGCACGATCCCGTTGAGCTCGATCCCGTGCCGGTTCTGCAGCTCTTCCGCGACCCCGGCGGAGCGCATGGTGCCGTAGCTCTCGCCGAGGAGGTACTTCGGGGAGCGCCACCGGTCAAAGCGCACCAGCCAGGTGCGGATGAACTCGGACACGCTCTCGATGTCGCCACGCACGCCCGTGAACTGGCTGGCGGGCTCTCCCTCCGCCGGGCGACTGAACCCCGTGTTGATCGGGTCGATCATGACGATGTCGGTCACGTCGAGCGGCGACTGGTCGTTGTCCACCAGCTGGTAGGGCGGGGCGGGCTGGAAGCCGTCGGCCGCCATCTGCACCCGCTTGGGACCCATGAGTCCCATGTGCAACCAGATGCCCGGCGACCCCGGTCCACCGTTGTAGGTAAAGGTGATGGGGCGCGTGCGCGGATCCGTCCCCTCACGCGTGTAGGCGACAAAGAAGAAGTGACCCCGCGCCTTGCCGTTTGGGTGGCGGAGCGTCAACCTCCCGGTGGTGGAGCGGTATTTCACCTCGGTGCCGCCGATCGTGACGGACCCGACGTTGCTCGAGAACCGATCGTCGGCGGAGGCCGCCGCGGCCTCCAGCGCCTGGGTGGCGGTGGCCGTAGTGGGACGTGCCTGGGCGGACAGGGCCAGGACCGGGGACAACAACACCAGGAGGGTAGCGCGCATGGCTCTTTCGCGTTGGCGTGAACTGGTGGGACGCCGGAAAGGAAACGCCGGGCGTCGCCTCCTGCCACCGGCCGCAGCGATCTCGGCGGTGATCCTCGTGGCGACGGTGGCCGCGAGCGAGGCCCGCGTCGTCAGCCCGATCCCCGAGCGCCTCAGCGACGCCGAGTTCTGGGACCTCAGTCGGGAGCTGTCCGAGCCGGCAGGGTATTTCCGATCGGACAACCTCGTGGGCAACGAGGTCACGATGCAGCACCCCATTCCCGCGCTGGTCGAGGCGACTCCACGTGGCGGCGTGTACCTCGGTGTCGGGCCAGACCAGAACTTCACGTACATCGCGGCGATGCGGCCAAAGATTGCGTTCGTGGTCGACATCCGGCGGCTGAACGTGATGCAGCACCTCTACTACAAGTCGTTGTTCGAGTTGAGCGCCACGCGCGCGGACTACCTCTCGCGCCTGTTTGCGAGGCCGCGTCCCCCCGGCCTGGATTCCACCACGGCCATCGAGGCGATGATCCTCGCCTATCAGCAGGTGCCGGCCGACTCGGCCCTGTACCTGCGCACGATGCAGGAGCTGCGCGAGCACTTGCGCACCACGCACGCCTTCCCCATCACCGATGAGGAGTACGCGGGCATCGAGTACGTGGCGACCGCGTTCTACACCGCCGGCCCTGAGCTGACCTACAACTTTGGCTCGGGTCGTGGGGGGCGCGGCTTTGGTGGCGGGCGCTTCATGCCTACATATGGGCAGATGATGGCCGAGACCGATGCGCAGGGGGTGCCGCGCAGTTACCTCGGGAACGAGGAGAACTACCGCACCGTGCGCGACATGCAGCGCCGGAACCTGATCGTGCCGGTCACCGGGGATTTCGCCGGCCCCAAGGCCCTGCGCGCCGTGGGCAACTGGGTGCGCGCGCACGACGCGACGATCTCCGCGTTCTATACCAGCAACGTGGAGCAGTACCTCTTCCAGTCCGACGTGAACTGGCGCGCCTTCTTCTCGAACGTGGCGACCTTTCCCCTCACGCCCCGGAGCACCTTCATCCGGGCACTGTTCAACATGGGCGGATACGGCCCGTCACCGGGCCCGCGCTCGGTGACGATGCTCTGCCCGATCGAGCGGCACGTGGCGGCGTACCACGCCGGGACGCTGCAGTCGTACTACGACGTGGCAGGGTGCCCGGCGCGGTAACTGCAACGGCCAGGACGAAGCACGGGAGGCACGAGCAGCCCGGGCGGTACGAGCTGTACGAGACCCGTGCTGCTCAAGACGCGTGCTGCTCGTGCTCCCGCAGTTCGTCCTTTCTCAGTTCGCCCTTACTTCGGAAGCACGACCCCGTCGATCACGTGCACCATCCCGTTTGACCCGCGGACCGAGGCGAGGATCTTTGCATCGTTGATGTAGGTGTCCTCGCCCTTCTTGCTGATCGTCGCCTGGCCGCCATCGGCCATCCCGAGAACGAGGCCGTCCGTGAGCTGGGCCACCTCGAAGGCCGAGACGGTCACGTGGTGCTGCAGGATGTTGCGCAGCTTGTTCTCGTTCTCCGGCTTCAGCAGGTCCTCCACGGTGCCCTTGGGGAGCTTGTCGAACGCCGCATTGGTCGGCGCAAAGACCGTGAACGGTCCCGCATTCGAGAGCGCATCAACCAGCTTGGCGGCCTGCACCGCGGCGACCAGGGTCGTGTGGTCCTTGGACCCCACCGCGATCTTCACAACGTCTGGCTGTGATTCGCTGTCCTTCACGCCGGATTGGCCACTGAGCTGGGACGGCTCCGCCCCGGCGGCTGCCGCGCCCTGCTGGTCGGCAGGCTGGCACGCCAGGGTAAGCAGGACTGCACCAATGAAAGCACGCATCGCGAGATCCTCTCTTCACAGCCCGTCCGGGGCTGGCTGGGGCGCACCCTGACGGCGCACCGGTGACTACGGCGCCCGATAATGGGTATCAG
>JAEUJL010000264.1 GCA_016794835.1 Gemmatimonadota bacterium
TCATCCTCGGGGCGGTCGATCTCGAACTCGATCTCGCGGTAGGTGCCGGCCGGGATGTTGTTCGCGAAGCGGGTGACCG
Source organism: Gemmatimonadota bacterium (assembly GCA_016794835.1). Lineage (GTDB taxonomy): Bacteria > Gemmatimonadota > Gemmatimonadetes > Gemmatimonadales > Gemmatimonadaceae > RBC101. The sequence continues at coordinate 80 of JAEUJL010000264.1, forward strand.
GACTCGAGGTCAGCGCCAGGGTGACGAGGAACGGGCCAAGGTCGATCGACGGGCAACGGCGCTCGCGCTCGGATCGCTCCTCGCTGTGCTTCTTGTTCTTGTCCTTGTCCTTGCCCTTGTCGCTCGAGGCGCGAGCGAGGATGGTGGCCGCGGGGACGGCACAGAGTGAGTCGCCACGCGCGCGCGCGAGCTCGAGCTCGCTCATGACGAGCTGGACCCTGGTGATGAGCAGCGAGTCCGCGACCGGGGTGCTGGAGTCGGCGGCGACGGCGGAGCGTTGCCCCACGGCCTGGAACGAGACGCCCACGCGTTGGTCGTCGCCGGAGGAGGTGGCGTCCCCGCAGGCGGCGAGGATGGCGACAAGGAAGAGCCTGGTTGGACGAGACATGTGATGTGCCCTCACGTGATGGGTCGAGAGGTGGGAGGCGCGGCAAGGATTGCCGCCCATCCCGGCCCACGCCGTGGCGCGCGTCACATGCGTGTCACCTGCCTAACGGTTGAGGTCGCCGGACGTGTCACGCCAGGCGGCGTATGCCGACTTCAGCAGTTGCTGGAAGTGGTACACCCCTGATTCCATCTGGACGGAGAACCGGCCGCGCTCATACGCGCGCGAGCGCAGGCCCTGCTGCACCCGCTCGCAGATCTCGCGGTCCTCGCGCTGCACCAGGTCGCTGTAGGCAACATCCCGCTCGATCTGCGCCGCGCGCCCGGGGGCATCCGGCGCGTCGTAGTAGTACCAGAAGATCACGCGACAGCGGTCGGGCCCGTCAGGGAGGACGAGGTTCACCTGCACGCGATGCGGCAGGATGTTCAACATGAGGTTGGGATAGACCCAATAGTAGAACGCCTCGGCGCCGGCTTCGCTGGTGTAGATGTTGTCGCCCACCAGGGGCGAGTGCTGCAGCGTGTGCCACGGCCCGACCTCCGTGACGTACGAGAGGTAGTCCAGGGCCTTGTTCAGCTCCGGGTGGACATGGGGGATGTGGTAGCCCTCGAGGTAGTTGTCGACGTACACCTTCCAGTTCGCGGGGACGTCGTAGTCCACCCGATGGACGAGCCGATGGGTCGCGAGGGAGGTCGGGGCGATGCGATCGGCAATGCCGGCCATCACGGTCGCGAGGGGCGGCACCCGCTCCGGCTCCAGGCAGACAAAGAGAAAGCCTTCCCAGGTGTCCACGGCGATCGGGACGAGGCCGTAGTCGCGCTTGTCGAACAGCTCGGTGCGATCGAACTGGGGGACGCCACGCAGGGTGCCGTCGAGCAGGTAGGTCCAGCCGTGGTACTTGCAGGTCAACGCCTTGAGGCAGCCCGTGGGTTCGATCGCCAGCGGACCACCGCGGTGCCGGCACACATTGTAGAACGCGCGGAGCGTGCCCTCGCGATCGCGCAACACGATGATCGGGTTGTCGGCGACGGTGGCGAGGAAGTAGTCGCCGGGGTTAGCGACCATGCTGGTATGACCGACGCCCTGCCAGCTCCGCGCGAAGACCGCATCGCGGTCCACCGCGTGAAAGTCGGGGGAGGTGTACCAGCTGGAGGGGATGGTCTCCGCGCGCTCCACGGGAACGATGGCCAGGTCGGCATCGTCCAGGGTGATGCGATGGTGTTGAGCCGTCATCCCTGAAGTCTACCGGCGCGGCCGGGACCGCGCGGGGGCCGCCATCACTCGGCGATGTAGCGCCACGGCTCACCAGCGCCTGCCCGGCGCCAGATGGTGAAGAACGGGATGCGCGCCGGAGGACCACCCTGGGCACGCGGTGGCGCGATGATGGTCCCGATGGAGACGCCGAGGTCCCCCGACGCCGCGACGAGCACCCGGTCGGACCCCCAGCGCAGCGCGCTTCCCACGCCTGGGGTCTCGCCCTCGCTCACCAGCGACGCGATCGCATCCGCGCCCACCACAAACGCCGGGGAGGCGCCTCCGCCCATGTTCACGGCGTCGGGGGTGCCATACTGCCGGAAGGCTTCCTGGAGCCCGACCTTGGCCGCGAGGTCACTGAAGGCGGACTCGGCACTCGCCAGGTCGTGGGCTGCCGTCGCGGCGTTGGCGAGGGCCACGCCCCACTGGGTGGGAAGGGATGGCGCGATGGCAGGGCGCGTCGACGGCGCCGCAGCAGTTGCACTGCGCTTGTAGACCGAGACCTGCCAGCCGCCGGCGCGCTTCACCCAGTATGCCATGTACTTGAGTGGCGTGGAGGCGCCACCGGGTTGGTGGTGCGTCATGTAGCCGAATGTGAATCCATGCTGGCCATCGGCCGATATGCCTCCGCGGATCGGTTCCCAGGAGAGCGACCCTCGCTGGTTGTTCGCCGCCGCGCGCAGCGCCTCGATCACGGCGTCGCGTCCGCTCAGAAACCCCTGAGGCGCCTGCATCGCGACATCCGGCGCAAACATGGCGCCGAGGGCCTCGGGAATCCCCCGTTGCGCCGCCTCGACGGAAAAGCGGCGGTCGGTCGCGAGCAACTCCTCCACCGCTTCGCGGGCGTTGCGTGGAGTCTGGCCCTCGGCTGGGCTCGCGAGGACGGCGAGACCAGTGAGCAGGGGGAAGGCGAAGGTGTGGATGCGGGGCATGCAGGGAATCTGTCGTGACGGACGCCCGCCGCGCGGCGCGCATGGGACGAGCAGCGCTCCCCGGGGTGTCGACTGGCACGCGGCGTCCGCTGACTCCAATTTCACCGACTCACTCATCGCCCCTGCGCCATGCGATTCTTCCTGCCTGCTGCTGCCGCCGTCATCCTCGCTGCCACCGCGTGTTCTTCCGGGCGCGGCGAGCCTGCCGCGGACTCGCCCGCCGCCACTGCCTCCATAGCTGAACAGGACGTGGTGTACACCGCCGACGGAACCACCCTGAAGGGCTTCATGGCGGCTCCCGGGGACACGTCGCGCAAGCGGCCGGGGGTCCTCGTGGTCCACGAGTGGTGGGGGCATAACGAGCACGCCCGGGCCCAGGCACGGCGCCTGGCCGAGGCCGGCTATGTGGGGCTCGCCCTGGACATGTACGGCGATGGCAAGAACACCACGCACCCGGACTCCGCCAACGCCTTCATGATGCAGGCGGTCAGTGACCAGGGGCGCATGGTCGGTCGCTTCCGGGCGGCGTTGGCCGAGCTGCGCCGCGATCCCCGGGTGGACTCCACCCAGGTGGCGGCGATCGGCTACTGCTTTGGCGGGATGGTGGTGCTGAGCATGGCGCGTGCGGGTGAGCCGCTCGTCGCGGTCGGTTCATTCCATGGCGCGATCCCGCCCGAGGCCCCCGTCGATTCCGGGAGCGTGAAGGCCCGGATGTTGATCCTGACCGGTGGGGCGGACCCGATGGTTCCGGCCGCGCAGGTTGACGCCTTTGCGGCGGCGATGCGCAAGGCCGGGGCGCAGGTGGACGTGGTGACCTATCCCGCCGCGATGCACGGCTTCACCAACCCGCGGGCAGACAGCGCCGGGGTGCCGGGGCTGCACTATGACGCTGCGGTGGATGCCCAGTCCTGGGACGCCCTGCGCAAGATGCTGTCCGAGGTGTTTCGTTAGGCAGGCGGGACCCGCCCGGATCCCCACCCCTACACTGCAAGTCCCGCCGGGCGCACGGTTCGTCCCACCCGGCTGAACGGCGCACGACTCGACGGTGTCCCACCGGACGTAACCAGGCACTCGGTTGCGACATTCATCCGGAGGACACCGTCATGCGTACCACCATGCTGCTCGCTGCCACGATCGTCGTTTTCCCATTGCTCACGGAGGCGCAGGCGTATCGCACGTCGCGCGCTGTCACCCCACCGCCGGTGATCCGGCTCGACCCGGTCCGCGTCGCCGACGCCCTCGCGCGTGCCGACGTGGCCTGGCAGGCGGGGCGCGGGATGGAAGCCCGTCGCATCTACCAGGAGTTGATCGCCGAACAACGCGAGGCGCGTGCGTTTGCCGGCACGGCGATGTGGCGACTGGCCTTGAACTACCTGTATGCCGACGACAAGGCCCGGGCGGCCGCCCAGCTCGACGAGCTCTCGGAGCATGCCGCCGCCTTCGGCGATCCGGCGCTGCAGCTCCGGGCGACGTTCGAGTCCGCCGTGCTCTGGCAGCAGCTCAAGCGCCCGGAGTTGGTACCGGCGCGGATCGAGCGCGTGCAGGACCTGCTCCAGTCGCCGGCGATTCCGGAATCAGAAAAGGAGTTCGTGCGCGCCCGCCTGAAGTAGGGGCGCGACCGGGGGACGGGCCCCCCCCTTGTCCCACGGTGCAGGTGCAGGGCCTATTTCCGTCCATGCACTTCGCTCCTGTGGCGTGGGATGCCCCGATCGACGCCTACCAGCAGCAGGCCGCATCGCTGCTGGCGGGCTTTCGGGCGGGGAAGACCGAGGTGCTCGACATGGTGCACCATGCGCATCCCCGGTTCCTCGACCCGGTGGTCACCTGGAAGCCGCGGGATCTCACGCGGGAAGAGATCGCGGCATCGCCGTTCGACCTCGAGGACGCGTTCCTCGCCACGGCACGCGCCTACAGCTTCCAGGACTGGGCGTCACTGGTGGAGCACGTCACGGCGGTCACCGACCCGGCGTCGTCGACGCATGCCTTCGAGGATGCCGTCCACGCGGTCATCTCCGGCGACCTCGAGCGCCTCGCGGGGCTCCTCGATCGTGACCCATCGCTGGTTCGGGCGCGTTCGCAACGTCGGACCTGCCACGATCCCCCGGTGCACGAGGCGACGCTGTTGCATTACGTCGCCGCGAATGGCGTGGAAGGGGTGAACCAACGCACCCCGCCTAACGCGCCTGCCACTGCGGCGCTGCTCCTCCAGCGAGGGGCTGACCCGAATGCGACGGCGGGGATGTACGGTGGCCGCTGTGGGGTGATGGCCATGCTCGTCTCCAGCGGACACCCGGCGGCAGCAGGGGTGCACGTCGCCCTGGTGGATGTGCTCGTCGCCCACGGGGCGAGCGTGGAGCCGGTGGGTGCGGGGACGTGGCAATCTCCCTTGAGGACCGCGCTGACCTTCGGGTACCTGGATGTCGCCAATGCACTCGTACGGCATGGGGCCCGGGTGGATGGGATCGACATCGCCGCAGCGCTCGCGCGGACCGACGACGTCCGCCGCGCATTGCCCTCGGCGACGGCCGACGAACGCCATCGCGCCCTCGCCTACGCAGCCCAACTCGGGCATGCCGACATCGTTGAACTGTTGCTGTTGGCGGGCGAGGATCCGGATCGCCGGAATCCTGAGGGCATGCACAGTCACGCCACCCCACTCCACCAGGCGGCGTTGGGCGGGCACCGCGGTGTCGTGGAGGCGCTGGTCCACCATGGAGCCCGCCTCGACATCCGCGACACCCTTTGGCAGGCGACCCCGCTGGGATGGGCGGAGCACGGCGGCCATGCCGAGCTCGCGGAGTTCCTGAGGGCCCGCGGCGCACGGAGCTGAGGCGGCCCCCACGACGCCTGCAGTTGCGCCCGGTCGGGCGCGGGCGCACCTTCGCGGCACCCCCCAAAGACCGGTGCCCGCCATGGTGCGTCGATTCGCCACCCTCGTTCTTTCCGTCCTCGCTGGCTCCCCGTTGATGGCGCAGGGTCGTGCCCTGCGGATCGAGGACTACTACCGGCTGCAGACCGTTGGAGCCCCCGTGCTCTCACCGGATGCGCGGTGGGTCGCCTTCACGGTGACCAGTCGCGTCGAGGCAACCAACGCGGAGCCGAGCGAGGTGTGGCTCGTGCCGAGCGACGGCTCACGCGCCGCGCAGCGCGTGTCGCCGGCAGGGGTCGACGCGGACGGACCGCAGTGGACGGCGGATGGCAAGCTCCGCTTCGGCGCGGCCAATCGCGGGTGGACCGTGGATCCCGCGGCCCCCGGTACGGCGATCGAGGGTGAGCGCCCGGCACCACGTCGCGGAAGCCCGAACGGTGAACTCGCACTGCCGTCACCCGCGGGAGGACAGACGGCCATCCTGCGCGCGGTCCCACCCGCGCGGCGTGACCGCGTGTTTGCGTCCGACTTTGAGCGAAGGCACGAGGAGCGTTTCAAGGGCGTCCAGTTTGACTGGCTCGACTTCCAGCGTGACGGCCAGCCATTCCCGGTCCCGAACCGCGCGGATCCGCTCGTCTCCCCGCCGCAGGAAGTCTTTCTCGCCGGCCCTGCTGGTGAACGCCAACTCACGCGACTCGGCCTTCGTCCGGCCGGGTTGCAGTGGAACCGCGCGGGGACGCAGCTGTTGTTCACGGCAGATACCGCGTATCGCAATGAGCGCAAGTACGGCGGCGCGGCGGTGTACCTGGTCGGGACGGATGGTGCGGTGCGCACGCTGACCGACGATCCGTCACACGCGCACACCGGCGCGTCGTTCTCGCCGGATGGCCGGTGGGTGCTGTACACGAAGCAACTCACCACGGATGCGGTCATCGCGCGGCGCCTGAACCATGGCGGGGCCACGGACCTTGTGGTCCGCGCGGTCGACGGTGGTCCGGAGCGCGTGCTCACGGCGGACTGGGACTATCTCCCGACGCAGCCGTCGTGGAGCCCGGACGGGCGACAGGTCTACTTTATGGGCGGCATCGGCGGGACCACGCACCTCTTTCGCGTCAGCGTGGAGGGTGGCAAGGTGGAGCAGGTGACGACGGGCGAGCGACGCATCAACGCCATCACCTTCGACAGGGACTACACGACCATTGCCTACACGGTGGGGAAGATCGAGGCGCCCGCGGATCTGTTCGTGGCGCGCATCGATGGCACTGGTGAACGACGCCTCACGGACCTGCATGCCCCGTTCACCAGCGAGGTCGCGCTGAGCCGGGCGGAGCGGCTGCAGTTCAAGAGCAAGGACGGGACCCCGGTCGAGGGGTGGCTGATGTACCCGCATGGGTATCGCACGGGCGGTGCCCGGTACCCGCTCGTGGTGAGCAATCACGGGGGCCCGCACTCGGCTGACGGGTACGCGTTCGACTTCAAGAGCCAGTACTTCGCGGCCAACGGGTACTTCGTGCTCAAGGTCAACTTCCGCAGCTCGACGGGATACGGCGAGAAATTCCTGTGGGGGACCTGGGGGGCGTGGGGGGACCGCGACGGTGAGGACGTCATGGCGGGGATCGATCATGCCATCGCGACCTACCCCATCGACCGCTCCCGCGTGGCGACGATCGGGCACTCGTATGGCGGCTTCATGACCAACTGGTTGATCACCCAGTACCCCGACCGGTTCGCCGCGGCCATTCCGGGGGCAGGGATCGTGAACTGGGTCAGCGACTACGGGACCGCGGATATCGCGCGGACCAAGGAAACGGAGTTCTTCGGTGCGCCGTGGGAGGAGATGGCGCGTGAGGTGATGATGCGGCAGTCGCCGCTCACGTATGCCGGTCGGGTGCGGGCGCCGACCCTGTTTGTCCATGGGGAGGTGGACCAGCGCGTGCCGTATTCGGAGGCCGAGCAGATGTACGTGGCGCTCAAGAAGAACGGCGTGCCGGCCAGGATGATCCAGTATGCGGGGATGGCGCACGGCATCACGGGCTCGTGGAACCAGATACATCGGGCGATGAACGAGCTGAAGTGGCTGGACCAGTACCT
>JAEUJL010000307.1 GCA_016794835.1 Gemmatimonadota bacterium
CAGGTGGCCCAGCGCGGCCTTCAGCGTGAAGCCGAGCCCGAGGCCGCCCACGAGCACCCGCGCCCCACGGGTCTGGGCCAGCGGCGCGCAGGCCAACTCGGCGAGGCGATCCTCCGAGTAGTGCCGACGCGTCGACATCAATTCGATGCCGTCCGCCCAGATCACGTAATCGCGATCGTGCCGGAACAACTCCAGCCGCGTGCCGCTGGGGGTGTGGGCGGTCCCGAGGCGTACAAACGGCTTCACGTCATCGCTCCGATCGAAGGGGACACTCAGTACACCGCGGAGAAGGCGAACCCGTTATCCCGCAGGACGCCGATCGCATCCCGGCATTCCACGCGCGCTTGTGCCGTCCCCGGGACCGGCGTGGTGAGCGCGACCACACGACAGGCAACGGTGGGATTCGAGGCGGAGCGCGTGGCCGTGACGAGAAACGCCGGGTAGCGACTGCTCGCAAAGCCGGGCGGCGTCACCCGGACGGAATAGATCCCGGTTGCTGGCTTGTTCAGCACCGGGCCAATCGCGCCACCCGTCGTCGCGACCCCGCCGTCTGCGGCGATCATGGCGTCTGCCCGCACCGAACCGTCACGGCCGCCAAGGATCACGAGTGCTCCCGTTCGCGAACGGGTCCTCGCGGCGAGGGCAGTGATGCAATCCAGCTCCAGGCCGCGCGTCGCACCGCTCCCGGCGAGCGCCGTCATGCCGCACTGCAGTCCCGGGCTCATCGAGACCGGGTGCCAGACGTCAAACCCGGTCGGCAACGGTCCCAGCTGCAGGCGGTAGGTGTCCGAGGCAAGGCGTGTGGCGGTCGCGACACCACCGCCGGGGATGTACGCATTGCCGGTCGTTCCCGCCGTCGAATCGACGACCTCGGCAAAGGCCCACGGCGTGGTGGTGTAGTTGGAGCCGAAGACCGCGACCAGGAATGGCCGCACCTGGGGCGACCCATCCGGCGCGAGGCACGCCACCTCGAGGCCGTACACGTCGCCCACCGAGGGATTGAACGGCCCCGAGTAGCGCGAGGTCACCACACACCCTCCCGCGGCACTTCCCATCGGGCGAATGACCGGCAGCATCGGTTCAGACGCCACGGCCAGGCGGAGTCCATGAAACAGGACGCGCCACTTCCCCGGCGTCACACGCTGCACCGTGACCTGTCCGCCCGCCGACGAATACGACACGTCGGTCGTGTCAAACGCGACGGCGGGCGCCTGCGCCAGCGTGTCGCCGACGTAGGCATACGCAAACCGCGGTCGCCGCGGCACCGAGGTGAGGAGCACGGCGCCCGAGCGGCCCCCGGCGCTCGCCGTGACGGTCACGGGTCCCGACGTGAGCAGCTCAACACTGGCGACATTGCCGGTGGTCGTCACGACACTGGCCGTCGCCGGGTTCGACACCGTCCAGGTCAGCGGTTGCGACACGGCGCCGCCATTGCGATCGAGCGCCTGCCCCTGCAGCATCAGTGTAGTCCCGGCGTCCACCGTTCGGTTCCCGGGGACCACGACGATCGAGGCAACCCCCGGCGGGGTCACCGTGACGACCGCGGTCCCCACCCGTCCACCTGCCGATGCCGTGATCGTCGCCGTGCCGGCCCGGACGCCTGTCACGAGCCCACTCGCATTCACCGTCGCGACCGTGGTCTCGGAGGAGGTCCACGTCGGCGTCCCGGCGACGGCGTTCCCCAGCGAGTCGCGGACGACCGCGGCCATCTGCACCGACGACAACGCCTCGAGGGTGGTCGCCGCGGGGGTCACCACCACCGTGAACGGTGGCCCGGCGACCACCGTGACCACGGCGTCACCACTGCGCCCTCCGGCCGCCGCCGTAATGGTGGCCGAGCCGGGCGCGAGGCCGGTCACCTGTCCCGTCGGCCCCACCGCGGCAATGTTCGGCGCACCGGTGGACCACGTCACGGGAAGCGTACCGCAGTTCTGCTGGGTGATCCCCACCGTGAGGTCGAGGGTGCGTCCGGCCTGGAGGGACGCCGCGGCAGGAGCGACGCTGACGGCCTGCACCACACACGCCGGAGGGGGCGTGTTCGGCTCACTTCCCCCACACGCTGCGGACACGAGCATGACCACACCGAGCACACCCACGTGCGCCCGCCTGTTCTCGCTGCGATTCACAAGGACCCTCCGATGCGACTCCCACACGATAGCCACCTTCGGTCGATGGTGTCAGCCATCGCGTGCGGGCACCTCATCCGTACCGGTGCGCTGGGCGCGGGCGGCCTCAGCCGTCGTCGCGCTGGCCCATGCCGCCCAGTCCTCTTCCGTATCGATGTCGCGCAGGGGATCGAGCTCGGCCACGCGGTACCCGGCGGCCCGCGCACGCCGGAGCGAGACCTCCAGGGTGTCCGACGCACTCCAGGGAACCCCATCAAAGATCGCCGGCGCATGACGCCCGCTCCCCACGAGGTAGTATCCGCCGTCGAGGGCGGGGCCAAAAACCACGTCGGCACCCGCTAGCGCCGCGAAGGCGTGCTGAATCACCTGCGCGTCCACCGCCGGACAATCGGTCCCGATGATCACCAGCCGACCGGTGGAGGAGGCGAAGTGGTCAAACATCGCACGGGTCAGCCTTGCCCCGAGGTCACCGCCTCCCTGGGGTACGACGCCGTCGCGGCGACCGAGCCACGTGGCAACGGACGGGGCGGCCTCGTCGGGGGCACAGCGAATCTCCAGCGCCCACGGGCCCATGGCCACGGCTCGCGTCACCCGTTCCGCCAGCTGCACGTAGATCGCGAGGGCGCGCGCGTCGCCGACGGTGGCCGCAAGTCGCGTCTTCACCCGTCCGGATTCTGGCGCGCGGGCAAACACCACGACGCGATCGCCTGGGAGGGGGGAATACACGTGGATTCAGGGGAGCGGATGACCCGGCCGGGGCTCGAACCCGGGACCTACGGATTAAAAGTCCGTT
>JAEUJL010000358.1 GCA_016794835.1 Gemmatimonadota bacterium
GAGCGCCGCGAGACTGGGGAGGAGCGCCACACGCATCGGGCCCTGCGGCCCGCGCGGCATCATGGCCAGCGGCACACGCTGCAGGTACCCGCTGTCTCCCGCGGCCTCGAGCCCGACAGCGGACATGCGCGCGGCGATCCACCGGGCGGCGCGGACCCCGCCCGCCGTCCCGGTCCCCCGCCCTTCCATCGAATCCGCCGACAGCGCGCTCAGCAAGGCAAACACCCCACTCGAGTCGACGGCAGCCGAACGGGCAGGAAAGCCGATGGGGGTCGCCCGGGTACAGGCGGCGACAAGCACCATCAACAGGGCGGCAAGACGGCGGGAGTGAGGCATGGGTCTCAGGGTGGAGAACGCGACCGAAAGGTAGCACTGAGCGCCAGGGATGGACCATCGGCGGCCGCCCGGCGCCGACCGTCGCCATCGTCGTTAGGCCCTCGTGGGCCCGGGGTTCCACATCACCGCTGCCTGGGTCGTTCCCCAGGCGATGAAACCCACCACCAGTCCGCCGGTGTTGACCGCGCGCCCGGACGCCTGGAACGCCGGGCTCCCGGAGGGGAACGGGAGGATAGTGTAGTTCCCCACCCGATCGCCCACCCAGGCGTCCATGCGAATGGTGGTGAGGTTCCAGTCCTCACCGGTGGCGATGCCACGCGTATGCGTGTCCCATGCCGTGCTCAGCCCAACCGTCGGGAACAGCCCGGATCTGACTCAGCCTCGCGACGGGGCCGGCCGGCGGGTGGACGTCACGTAGGCCTCAATGCCATCGAGCACGCGCTGCAAGCAGAAGTCAAACGACTCCGACAGCGACCCGCCATCGGTGTCACCCGGGGACGTGATGATCGCGGCAAACGCCGGAAAGCGAGGATCGCCCAGCGAACGACCCAGGTCCGCCCCCACCGCGGCCGCCCACTCCCGTTCCGTCTTCCCTCGCGACTTCCACCGCGCGAGGGAGATCGACGTGTCGGAGGCGCCGCGGGTGAAGCCGTCCACGATGCTGATCATCTCACCCACATCACGTCCACGCAGCCCCGTGCGCGCGAACTGCGCGGCCAGCGCCTCGAGCCACAACAGCCAGTTCGGTCCGTGCGGGGCGGCGACGAAAGGGAGCTCTGCAAGCCAGGGGCGGCGAATCAACATCTCGCGCTTGGCATGCGCCCAACGCGTCACCTCCGCGCGCCACTCCCTTTCGGGGTGCTCAGGCGTCGGCGGGAGTCCCATGCCGGCGTCAATGATCGCGTCGATGAGTGTCTCCTTGCTGGGGAAGTAGCGATACACCGCCATGGTGGTCAGGCCCAGCCGAGCCGACACGGCGTTCATCGTGACGGCCGCGAGGCCCTCCACGTCCGCGAGCTCCGTCGCGACCGCGACGACGTCCTCCGGGGTAAACGCCGCCCTCGGCCCCCGAGTCGCCCGCGACCGGTCTTCCCACAGGAGCTCGCTACGCCGCCGGAGTTCCGGGTCGACGGCCAGGGAGGCCGACATCACATCGCCATGAGTCAGGCCATGCTCGGCGGAGGGTGTCGATGTGCTGCCTGCTCGGGCCTTTTTCGAGACGGACTTCCGGGGTCGGGACATGAATGGCCAAAAGGGGTGTTGACAGATTCGAAACTGTGTATATCATACACTCACACTGTGTACGTAGTACACTAATACATCCGCGGCCAGCCTTCAAGGAGCCGTCCGCCCCCTCCATGTACAGGAGATCCACCATGTCCTCGCCCCTCGCCGCCCGCCTCGCTGTTGTCGCACTCAGCCTCGCCGGCGCTTCGGTCGCCACCGCTCAGGTGACCGCACCCGTCGCACCCTCGTTCGAGATCCGCGTCCCCGGCGGCCAGTTCATCGGCACCGGCGCCCAGCGCGACCAGTTGAAGGACGCCCAAACGACCGCTGCACAGGTCTCCTGGCTCCTCCGCCCGCACCTCGCGCTCACCGGCACGTTTTCCTGGGCGCGAAGCCGCGACATCGCGGTGGCTGATGCTCCCAAGCTCGACGTGTTCACCACCGACATCGGCCTGGAAGCGCGCACGACCGAGATCCTGCGCAGCGAACGCGTCGCCCTCCGCGGCTTCGCCGGGTTCGGCGCCGGGGCCCGAAGCTACAACTACCGAAAGCTGGACGCGGCCGCGACGCACAACCTGGCGGGGTATGCGGCGATCGGTGGGGAGGCGCGCATGGGACGCGTCGGGCTGCGCCTCGAGGCGCGCGACTACGCCACCGGGTTCAAGCCGCTGGACGGGGCCGGAAAGTCGAGCACCCGCAATGACGTCGTCATCATGGCCGCCGTCACGCTGCATCCCCGCGCCGCACGCTGACCGCGAGACCTCCCGTCACCCTGCCGAACTCCGGGGTGACGGCGATGGCCTCTGCCACTCGCCCCCCCACCCCGCCATCAGCCCATGACAACGACTCGCTCCCCGTGGCTCGTGCCCGCTGCCCTGGTTCTCTTCAGCGTGATACCGGCGCTCGGCGGCATCGCTCGCTTCGCCGAGACGACACGCGCCACCGAAATCACCCCGGAGAACGCGCGCTTCCTCGCCGCCCCACTTCCGGTGCTGATCCACATTCCGGCCACCCTGGGCTACAGCATCCTCGGTGCCTTCCAGTTCACTCCGGCGCTGCGCCGTCGGAACCGCTGGCACAAGGTGGCGGGGCGGATCCTCCTCCCGACCGCACTCATCGTCGCGCTCACCGGCCTGTGGATGACCCTTACCTATCCCTGGCCTGATCACGACGGACTCGGCGTCTACCTCGAACGCCTGGTCTTCGGGACCGCCATGCTCGTGTCGTTGGTGATGGGCATCCACGCGATCTGGCGCCGGAACTTCGGCGAACATGGTGACTGGATGATCCGCGCCTACGC
>JAEUJL010000403.1 GCA_016794835.1 Gemmatimonadota bacterium
GCCGGCACGACGTACTTCATCCGGCTGCGCACCGTGCCGGGCACATCCGTCGCTTGCGACCCCGCACTGGCGATGCTGGTGTCCGACACGGGCGAGATCGAGTCCCCCCAGGTGGCCCCCGCGAGGATCGCCCCCATCAGCACCGCGGGGTCGGCGCCTAACGAGCCGCCGGCCGGGTAGAGCAGCGGACCGGCCACGAGGATCGTCCCGAAGCTCGTGCCGGTGGCCGTGGACACCACGGCGCACGCGAGGAAGGCGGCGCCGGTGTACCCTGCGGCGCCGAGTCGCACCTCGCGCGCCAGCCAAGCCAGCGACGGGATCAACCCGCCTTCGGTGAGCAGCGTGCCCAGCACGCCACTGAACAGCCAGGCCACGATCATCAACGCGACGATCGGCTGGCCCATCGACCCCAGGACGGCATCGGCCCAGCGCTGGCGGTCCCGCACGAGGAGCGCCGCGAGCCCCAGGGCACCGAGCAACACGGGCCAGAAGCCGCGCTCGTCGGGCGCACCATTGAGGGCCAGCCACACGACACCCGTCAGGAAGAAGGCGAACGGGGCCAGCGCCCCTGCCAGACCAAGTCGGTACTCGAGCCGACCTGCCGAACCGTTCATGCGTTCCGGGGTGTGAGGATCGCGGGAGATAGGGCCCCGCCGCCGGGACGGGAAGGGGTCGCGGGGGACGGCAACCATCGTAGGTTCGTTGGATCTCCACCCGCGCCATGTGCCCAACACCACCTTCACGCTCTACGACCTCCGGGTCGAGGTCATCGCGACGGACCGCCCCATGGTCTGCAACCATCCGGCCGGCACCTGGTTCGAGCTGCACGGGGAGAACCTGCGCTTTCCAGACGGCCAGTCGTTTCCCCTCTACCCGCTGGCCGCGCTCCTCCCCATCCTGCCGGCCAAGCAGCGGATGACCGATCCGGCCGACTGGATGACCACCGACACGGACATCGCCTGCCCGGACCCGTACTGTGGCGGCCGCTTTCGCATCACCCGCACCGGGGTGCGTAGCTTTCGCCATAGCGACGTCACCGTCGTTCCCATGCCTCCCGACGCCCCCTGACCATGCGCACCACCATCGCCTCCATCGAAGCCGAGTACCTGCGCTACAAGGGGCTTGCCGAAGCCACCTTCGCCCAGCTGGACGACGCCCAGCTCGGGATGCGCGCGGGGGAAACGTCCAACTCGATCGCCACGATCGTGTGGCACATGGCGGGCAACCTCACCTCGCGCTTCACCGACTTCCTCACCACCGATGGCGAGAAGCCGTGGCGGCAGCGCGAGGAGGAGTTCACCGCGCGCGACGTGTCCAAGGATGCCCTGCTCGCGAAGTGGAACGCCGGGTGGCAAGTGCTGTTCGACACCCTGGCCACGCTCGTGGACGATGACCTCTCCCGCACGGTGGTGATCCGCGGGCAGGAGCTCCCGGTGGTGGATGCGCTGCATCGCTCGCTCGCCCACGCCGCGTCCCACGTGGGGCAGATCCAGTTCTGGGGGAAGGTGATGAAGGGGACGACCTGGAACTACCTCTCGATTCCACCGGGTGGCACGGCGGCCTACAACGCCAACCCAACACTCGAAAAGCCGCCCACGCGCGCGTAGGCACGCCCTGTGACGGCACATGACGTGAAAGCGGCCACCTCGCTCATCAAGGGTGGGTGGCAACTGGCCGGAGGCCACGGGCCCGTGGATCGGGCCGCGGCCCTCGCCGACATGCGCGCGTTCGTCGACGCCGGGATCACGGCCTTTGACTGCGCCGACATCTATACCGGCGTCGAGGAGCTGATCGGGGAGTTCCTTCGCACGGTGCCGCCGGGGACGGTGCGTGTGCACACCAAGTGCGTGCCCGACCTGGACCAGCTGGACACCCTGCGCCCCGAGACCCTGGCGACCACCGTGGAACGCTCCCGCGCGCGCCTTGGGGTCGCGGCGATCGACCTGGTGCAGTTCCACTGGTGGGACTACACACGCGGAGACTACGTCGCGGCCGCTCGCGCCCTCGCGGCGCTGGGGGCGCGTGGCCTGTTCACCCGCCTGGGGTTGACCAACTTCGGCGTCACGCAGCTCAATGCACTCCTGGCGGCCGGGGTGCCGGTCGCCACGCACCAGGTGCAGTACTCGCTGCTCGACCGGCGGCCGGCGGCGGCGATGGCCGCCACCTGCCAGGCGCACGGGATCGGCTTGCTCTGCTACGGCGCGCTCGCTGGTGGCTTCTTCCATGAACGATGGCTCGGTGCGCCAGAGCCCACGGAGCCGCTGGAGAACCGGTCGCTGGTGAAGTACAAGCTCATCATCGACGAGGCCGGTGGGTGGGCGCGATTCCAGACGCTGCTCCGTACGCTGGACAGGATCGCGCGCGCGCATGCGGTGCGCATTGGCGCAGTAGCCATTCGTTGGGTGCTTGAGCAGCCCGGGGTGCAGGCGGTGATCGTGGGTGCACGACACGCGGGCCACCTCAAATCGACGCTCGCGGCATGCTCGCTCGTGTTCACCAGCGACGAACGTGCGGAGATCGCGGCGTGCCTCGCGGAGATGGCGGTGCCACCCGGGGATGTCTACGAACTCGAGCGCGACCGCACGGGCCCGCACGGGCGCATCATGCGCTACAACCTCTCGACCTCCTGACCGCCCCGGCGGCGAGGTCATGCCACGCCCGCCGCGAACTGTCACAGGGCTCCCCGGGACCGTTACGCTGGTGCATCACCCCTGCCTAACCAGCACCA
>JAEUJL010000429.1 GCA_016794835.1 Gemmatimonadota bacterium
GTAACCTCTGGTTCTGCAACGACTTCCGGCGGCGGCGCGGCCGCCCGGCAGGCGAGCACCAGCACGGTCGCGGTCATCGGTAGGAGCTTCATCGGCCTCGCCGTGGGGATGGCCTGAGGTTACCACCCCCAGGCGCCATCCGGACAGCCCCCGTCCGTGTCACCCACCGCCCCCCGAAATCCGAGAAGGGTGTGTACCCCTTCGGAGTCGGGAAATGCGTGGTGTCGAGATCGCCCTGGCCGTCGTGACCGCCCTGGTCCTCATCTATGGAGTGACGGCCCTCGTGGTCGCGCACCTCTTCACCCGCGCCGAGCGCCGAATCCCCGTCCAGCCCCTCGGCCAGCTGTTCGAACGGGTGGCCTTTCCCTCCCGGGCAGGCTCGCTCCACCTCACCGCCTGGTACCGGCCGGCCCATGAAGCACGGGGCGCGGTGATCCTCGTCCATGGGCGCAACGCCTGCCGCGGCGACGAGCTGCGCGGCCCGACCTTCCCCCTGGCCGACGCCTTCCTCGCCTCCGGCTTGAGCGTGCTGATGCTGGACCTGCGCGGCCACGGCGAGAGCGGCGATGCCCGCATCACCTTTGGCCGTCGCGAACGCCACGACGTCCTCGGCGCCGTGGACTTCCTCCTCGCCCGCGGGTATGTCGCGAGCAGCATCGGCTTGTTAGGTGGCTCGATGGGCGGCGTGAGCGTGGTCGGGGCGGCGGCAGCGGAACCCGCGATCGGGGCGATCGTCACCGATTCGGCCTTCATCGACTTCGGCGACCTGATGCGGCTGCGCTTCCGGCGCTTCACCCGGCTCCCCGGGATCGTGCGCCCGGCCGCGATGGCCCTGGCCAACCTGCTCACCGGGGAACGGCTCGCCCACCACATGGCCGACGACGCCTCCAAGCTCGCCGGTCGCCCGGTCCTCGTCATCCATGCGGCCGAAGATCCCATGGTCCCCGTGGCCCACGCCGAGCAGTTGGCGGCGGCGAGCGGGGCCTCGTTGTGGGTCACCCCGACCCGCGGCCACCTCTCCTCGTTCAGCGGGCGCTCGGCGGAATACCTGGCGACCGTCCCGGCCTTCTTCGCACAGCACCTGCTTGGCCTGGTGAGCGCTCCCGCCAGCGCGAGGACTGCAGAAAGCGCGTAGGTACCGGACAGCACCCGGTGTGGCGCGCCGGGATGCCCCTTGCCGCGGGCAGGACGCCGCCGTCACTTGCGTGCGAGGACCACCCACCGCCGGCCGCGCGCTGCCATGCTGATCCGACGCCAACAACTCGACGCCATCCGCGAGGGTCGCGTGACCTTGCAGTTCCGCCGGTGGAAGCGTCCCACGGTCAAGGCCGGTGGAACCCTCACGACGGCTGTTGGTGTGTTGTCCATTCACACCGTCGACGTCGTCGCGCTCGAGACGATCACCCGCCAGGACGCGAAGGCGGCCGGATACGACTCGCTGGATGAGCTGCGCGCCCACCTCACGGCCAAGGATGAAGGGCTGGTCTATCGCGTCTCCCTCGCCTTCGCCGGTGCGGACCCACGGATCGCCCTGCGGGCGAAGACCGCCCTTGCGACCGACGAACGGGACGCGCTCGAGGCGAAGCTCGCGCGGCTCGACGCCAACTCGCGACAGGGGCCCTGGGTCCGCCAGACCCTCGCGCTGATCCGCGCGAACCCCGGCATGTATTCCGGCGACCTCGCCGACCAGCTTGGCTTTGAGCGCCTGTGGCTCAAGGCCCAGATCCGCAAGCTCAAGGCCCTTGGCCTCACCGAGAGCCTCGAGGTGGGGTATCGACTGTCGCCGCGCGGGGAAGCGCTGCTCAAGTCGCCGGGGCGCTGACACGCAAACGTTTTCAGCGCGCCCAAGGATCTACGTCGCGCCACCTCCTTCCACACGAGGCGCGCGGGTGCTCCAGATGACATCTGCCGCCGGTCAGCGCCCGCGTGCTGGCGCACGCCGCCACAACGGCACAGCTTCGCCCTTCCGCTGCTCCCCGTCCCCTTTCCTCCGCCCCGTGCGCCTCACCGTTGCTGTGTCGTCCCTCGTCCTCGCGGCCTGCGCCTCACGTGACCGCGCGCCGGCGCCGCCCACACCCGCCCAGGCGTTCTGGGACCAGCTCGCGGCGCTTTGCGGCAACGCATATGAAGGGCGCGTGGAAACGTCCGTACCGCCCGATACCGCCATGTCGGCGGCCCGCCTCGTGATGCACGTGCGCTCCTGTTCGCCGGACTCCGTCCGCATTCCGTTCCATATCGGCGAGAACCGCTCGCGCACCTGGGTGCTCACACGGACCGCGACGGGACTGCGGCTCAAGCATGACCACCGGCATGAGGACGGCGCGGCGGACTCCGTCACCCAATACGGCGGAGACACGCAAGACGCCGGCTCGGACCGGCAGCAGGCGTTTCATGCCGACGCCTTCACCGCGCAACTCATCCCGGCGGCTGCCGCGAATGTCTGGACGATCGAGCTCGTGCCCGGTGAACGGTTCAGCTATGCGTTGCGGCGCGAGGGCACCGACCGCCGGTTTCGCGCAGTCTTCGACCTGACCCGCCCCGTGGCCGCGCCCCCGCCACCCTGGGGGGCGGAACCGTAGCGCGCTCGCAGGATCTTCCGGTGGACGGCGCTGGCCGCCGCCCACCGCACCCGCCGTTCAGCTCGCTGTCTTTCGCCGCACCACCGTCAGCTTGAGCTCCGAGGGATACTGCCGCGAGTGATGCACCGCGTTGGTGGCCGTCACCCCGGTCTTCTCATCCCAGTTCCGCCCGCCGGTGTTCATGTTGCGGTCGAAGCGTGGGAAGTTGGAGCTGGACACCTCGATGCGGATCCGGTGCCCGGGTGCGAACCAGTTGGAGGTCGTCATGGGGCCCACGGTGACCTTGTAGACCTTCCCCTTCTCCATGAAGACTTCCTTGTCGTAGCCCTCCCGGTACCGCACGCGCTGGATCGACTCGTCCAGGTTGTACGCGCGACCGTCGGGGTAGACGTCCAGCAGCTTCACGGTGAAGTCGGTGTCCTTCGCGTCGGAGGACACGTGCAGCGTCAGCTCGACCTCCCCGGTGACTTCCAACCCCTCCGGCAGCGGATCACTGGTGTAGACGAGGATGTCCGGGCGCTCCTCCATCTTCTGCTGGTCCATCGCGCCGCCCTGCACCGCGTTCCCCGTGCAGCAGACGTTGCCACCGTAGGACGGGACCGGCTTCATCGGGTCGTAGGTGAACGTATCGGGCGTGTTGGTCCGTGGCGGCGTCGTCGCCAGCACCCCATCGCCCATCCGCGTGTTCGCCTTCCCGCCGCTGCCGAGGAACAGCCGCATCGTCTCGGCGCCCTTCGGCGGCCAGCTCTCGGAGGCCTGCCACTTGTTCATCCCCATCGTGAAGTAGCGCACGCGGGGCATCGTGTCGAGGAGCGCGCTCTTCTCGCCCTTGAGGAAGATGTCGAACCAGCCGTAGGTCAGCGCGTCGTAGTCATAGCGCGCGTCGCCCATGCTGCGCTCGCCGACGACGGTGTTCTCGGTCGCCCGGCGATGGGCGCAGTGCAGCGTGGGGGCAATCACCGCATACTGCTGCTTCGCGATCTCCGGACGCGCCGTGCGCACCACGTGGTTGAACGTCTCCAGGTTCGGCGCCGTGCTCACGTCGTACCAGGTCATCATCCACAGTCCCGGCACGTTGATCCGCATGTCGTCGTGGAAGAGCCCGCCGCGGTACCACGCCGGATCGTTCGGCGTGCGCTTCATCATCGCCCCACCGCTCGCGATCCCCGGCATCGAGTCGGCGAAGATCCCCTTCGGGCCATCCACCGCGCGCATGATGTCGATGGTCGGCAAGGTCGCCAATCCCTTCGCCCAGTCCACCGGCGGGAGGTTCTGCGACAGGTCAAACGACTTGCTGAAGCGCACCAGCTCGTCCTGGCTCAATCCCGGCGGTGGCATGGGGCGCGCCTGGTTCTGCTCGCCATAAAGCCAGGCGATGAACAGCATCTGCACCGCGCCACCGCGATACCAGTTGCCTTGCTCGAAGAAGCGCCCGACACGCCCGACCCCCGCTCCAAATCCCTGCGGGATGATGGTGGCCAGCCCCTTCGGTCCCTGGGCGGCCACCGCCATCTGCCACTCCGCGGTCGAGGAGCAGCCGATGAGCCCGACCTTCCCGTTGGACCAGGGGCGCGTGGAGACCCAGTCGATTTCGTCGACGCCGTCGGTGAGCGGCGGGCCGAGGATGTCGTAGTTGCCTTCGGAGAAGAAGTGGCCGCGCTCGTTCATGTCGACCCAGGCATACCCGCGCTTGATCGCGTCGAGTCGCGAGGACATGTCGGCCGGGGCCCCCAGGCGCACATCCCACCAGTTGAAGTTGTACGGGGTGCGCACGAAGATCGCCGGCACCGGCCCGCTTGCCTGGCGCGGCCGATAGACGTCGGCCTGGATGCGGATCCCATCGCGCATCGGGATCATCACCTTGCGTTCCACCACGGCGAGCCGCTGCAGCTCGGCCTCCATGGAGTCCCGCCGCGCGCGGAGGGCGCGTTGATCGGGGGCACCCGGTTGGGCGGTGAGGTACGAGGCGCTGACGAGCAACGCCAGTGGGAGCCCGAGGATGCGTAGCCGTCGCGACATGTGCACCGTCCTTCGCCAGGGTATGGGCGTCCAAGTATTGAGGGGCACCAGCGGGCCGCAAGGGAGGAATCCGCGGGGGGCATGTCAGGCAGCCCCTTGCCCCCCGCGCTCCCGCCCGCCGGACGGATCGGCGCTCGCGCGGCTCGGCGTTCCCGCGGCGCGACGTTCCCATGTCCGCCGGGACGGCGTAGAATCCCGCCTCCCTCGTCGCCCCTCCGATGACCGGACCCTCCCCGACTGCGGGCCCGCCCAGCGCTACGCAGGTCCTCCACTTTCGCGATCGCCGTCCGCCACAGGAGATCCAGTGGCAACTGGAACGGGATCTCATGGAGTTGTTCACCCCCGTCCCCGACGCGCCGCAGTACACCCTGCAGGCCACGATGAAGTTCGGCAGCCTGCGCTACGGCTTCCTGCTCCGTTATGAGGCGGCGCT
>JAEUJL010000433.1 GCA_016794835.1 Gemmatimonadota bacterium
CTTCCTGCAGTGCCCGTGGCGTTCCTGCGCCAAGCCGTTCCAGGTAATGCCGTTCCTGGAGACCGGCGGCTTTGACGAGCTGGTGTGGGGCGACGACGAACTGGCGCTGGCCTGCGCCTCGCATGGCGGGGAGCCGGAGCACGTGGAGGTCGCCTCGCGCATGTTGCAGGCGATCGGCCTGGAGGAAGGAGACCTGGCCTGCGGGCCGCATGAGCCCCTGTCCCGCCGCGGGGCGCGCCTGGTGCGCGAGAGCGGGCTTCCCCCAACCCGCCTGCACAACAACTGCTCGGGGAAACACGCCGCCATGCTCGCACGCGCCCATGTCTCGGGCTGGCCGACCCACGCGTACGAGCGCGAGGGCCATCCGGTGCAGGCCGCCGTGCTGGAGTCGGTCGCAGCGTGGACGGGCGTCCCGGCGGACAAGATCACGCGCGGGGTGGACGGGTGCGGGGTCGTCGTCTTCGGCCTGCCGCTCGCGCACATGGCCCGCGCGTGGGCGATGTTTGGCACGGCCGCATCGCGCGGGGACGAACATGCCTCGCGCATCGCGCGCGCCATCCGCACCCGTCCCATCCTGTTCGCCGGCACGGACCGCTTCGACTCGATCGTGGTCGAGGAGACCGGGGGCAACGTGATTCCCAAGATCGGGGCCGAAGGGGTGCACTCGGTCGCGATCCTCGACCGAGGGATCGGCTTCGCGGTGAAGGCCGAGGACGGTGCGTCGCGTGCGCAGCATGTGGGGGTGCTCCGCCTGCTGCAGTTGCTGGGCGTCCTCCCCGATACGTTGCCCGCGCGCCTGGCCGAGTACCTGCGGCCGCGCGTGAAGAACACGCGCGGGGAAGTCGTTGGCGAAGTGAGGCCGATCGATGGCTGAACTTTTGATACCCTGCGGGACACGCGGATGATGCCCGAGACGGCGTCCGCCCCGACCTTCACCGTCTGGAACGACGAGTTGCGCCTCCTGGTCCGTGTTGCCGCCGCGATTGCCGGCAGCACGGAGGAGGGCATCCGGCGCGCGCTCGCGGAAGCGATCGCGGTGCGTACTCCCTGGGTCGAGGAAGTGATCTTGCAGTCCTACCTGTTTGCCGGCTTTCCGCGCGCACTCAATGCGGCACGCGAGTGGCGACGCCTCTCCGGGGCGTCGGCGCCGCACACCGATGCCGACGCGCATGAGGCGTCTGCCGCCGCGTGGCGCGCCGCGGGCGAGACGACCTGCGCCAGGGTGTATGGGGACTTCTACGACCCGCTGCGGCGCAACATCCGCCAGCTGCATCCGGCGCTGGATGACTGGATGATCGTTGAGGGGTACGGCAAGGTCCTGTCGCGTCCGGCGCTCGACCTGCCCCGACGGGAGTGCTGCATCGTGGCCGCGTGCCTGGCCGCCGGGCAGGACCGCCAGCTCCACGCGCACCTGCACGGCGCCCTCAATGTGGGGGCCGCGCCGGACGACCTGCGCGAGGTGCTCACGTCGCTCGCCGGTGTGGTGCCTGACGAGGCCGTCGTCCGTGGGCACCACCTTCTTTCACGTGTCCTGGGGGCCTGATGTTCGTCGATCGCGTTGTGGTGCGGGTGAGCGCAGGAACCGGGGGCTCGGGGCAGGTCTCCTTCCGCCGCGAGAAGTTTGTCCCCATGGGCGGCCCCGATGGCGGCGACGGCGGGAAGGGGGGCGACGTGATCGTGCGCGCGGACCGCAACCTCGCCACCCTGCTGGATTACACGTACCGCGATGCCTGGGCCGCGGAACGCGGCGAGCACGGGGAAGGCTCCAACCGGACCGGGGCCTCGGGGAACGACATCGTGCTGCCGGTGCCACCGGGCACCGTGATCCGCGAGCATGAGACCGGGAAGTTCGTCGGCGAGGTCCTCTCCCACGGGGAGGAACTGATCGTCGCGCGTGGTGGGCGCGGAGGAAAGGGGAACGCGTTCTTCGCCACGTCCACGCACCAGTCGCCGCGGGAGTGGCAACCCGGGGAGGAGGGCGAGGAACGCTCCCTGGACCTCGAGCTCAAGCTCATCGCCGACGTGGGCCTGGTCGGGCAGCCTAACGCGGGGAAGTCCACCCTGCTGTCCGTCATCTCGGCGGCGCGGCCGAAGATCGGGGACTACCCGTTCACCACGCTCTCCCCCAACCTGGGGGTGGTGCCGCTGTCTGACCACCGCTCGTTCGTCGTCGCCGACATCCCCGGGATCATCGAGGGGGCGAGTGAAGGGAAGGGCCTCGGCTTGCAGTTCCTGCGGCACATCGAGCGCACGCGGTTGCTGGCCTTCCTCATCCCGATCGATGCCATGGATTGGCAGGCGGAGCTGGACCAGCTCCGGCATGAGATCACCAGCTACTCGTCCGAACTCGCCGCCAAGCCGTGGTGCGTCGTGTTCACCAAGATGGACCTCATGGGCGAATCGTACATCCCGCCGGTCGACGCCCCCGAGGCGTTCGCCATGTTCGCCGTGAGCGCCCCCGGTCGCATGGGACTGGAGCCGATGCTGTCGGCCTGGTGGTCGCGGCTGCTCGAGTTGCGTCGCGCGAGTGGCGAGGGCTGACGACGAACGCCGCGAGACCACCGAGGCCGCAACGGTTTCCGCTGATGGTGGGGCGCGTCCCGCGGTTGGAGGTCAGGTCGGCAGCCGCAACGCGGAGCCACCCGCCGCGCTGGTCCTGCGGTGCGTGCGTGGCCTGGGTGGCGTCGGGGCGGCGCGGCTGATCGAACGCCATGGGTCCGCGGCGGCCGCCCTCGCCAGCCTCGCGACGGCGGACCGGCTCGCGGCGGTTGCGCGGGCGCGGGTGGTGGAGGCGCGTTGTGTGGCCGGGGGGATTTCCCTGGTCCTCGCCGGCTCGGAGCGCTACCCCGCGTCGCTGGGCGCGCTCGAGGATCCTCCGCTCGTGCTGTTCGCGATCGGTGACCTCGCGCTCCTCGATGCGCCCGCAATCGCCATCGTGGGGACGCGGGCGGCGACAAACTATGGAATTCAGGCTGCCGAGCGCCTCGCGCGGGGCGTCGCCCGGGCCGGGGTCGTGGTGGTCTCCGGGCTGGCCCGCGGGATCGACGCGGTGGCCCACGCGGCGGCGCTCACGTCCGGGGGCGGCACCGTGGCGGTGCTCGGCACCGGCGTGGACGTGTGTTACCCTCGGGAGAACCTGGGACTGTATCGCACGATCTGCTCCCGCGGGTTGGTGGTGTCCGAGGTCATCCCCGGGACGCGCGCACTGCCAGGGGCCTTTCCCCGGCGCAACCGGATCGTGGCCGCCCTCGCGGACGTGACCCTCGTGATCGAGGCAGGGGTGAAGTCCGGGGCGCTCATCACGGCACAACACGCGATCGCGATGTCGCGTCCGGTCGCCGGCGTACCAGGCCCCATTGACGTGGACGCCTCGGCCGGGAGCAACCAGCTGCTGCGCGACGGGGCGCATGTGGTCACGGGTGTGCCTGATGTGCTGTCCGTGCTCGACCTGACGAGCCGTGGACGGACGAGGCGCGCGCGACCGGAGGCGACGGAGCCGGCGGGGGAATGGACCGACGCCGAAACGCGCGTGCTCGACGCGTTGGCCCGCATGCCCACCCGTCCGGACGAACTCGTGGCCGCGGCTCAACTCCCGGTGACCGACGTCGTGGCCGCGCTCACCTCGCTGGAACTGCGCGGCATGGTCTCCGTCGATGCGGTCGGCATGGTCCATCGCTGCGAGTGAGGACGGCGCCGCGGCCACGCGCTCCGCGCCTTCGCTACCTTCTGGCATGACGACGTACCATCACGTCTACGTCCACGTGCCGTTCTGCGCCCGCCGGTGCGTGTACTGCGACTTCTCGATCGCGGTGCGGCGGGAGGTGCCCGCCGCGGCGTTCACCCGTCGCGTCGTGCGTGAGGTGGCCCTGCGCGGAGTGGCGGCGCGCGAGGTGGCGACGCTGTACTTCGGTGGGGGGACCCCGTCGCGGCTGGGCGGCGAGGGGCTGGCGGAGCTGGTGCGCCAGCTCGCGGCGCTGTGCCCCCTCGCGCCGGGGGCCGAGGTGACCGTGGAGGCCAACCCGGAAGATGTCACGCCTGCGAGCGCCCGTGCGTGGGTGGCCGCCGGGGTGAATCGTGTGTCGTTAGGCGTGCAGAGCTTCGATCCCCGCGTCCTCGCCTGGATGCACCGCGGCCACGATGCGGCGGGGGTCACGCAGGCAATGGACGCCCTGCGCGAGGCCGGCATCGTCAATGTCTCGCTGGACCTCATTTATGCCCTGCCGGGCGGCCTGCGACGCGACTGGGCACGCGACCTGGACGCGGCGCTGGCCCTGCGCCCGGAACACCTCTCGTGCTACGGGCTCACCGTGGAGCCACAGACGCCGCTGGGGCGCCAGGTGGCGCGCGGGACCGAGACGGCCCCGCCGGAGGAGTCGCATGAGGTCGAGTTCCTTGCGACCGATGCGCGCCTGACCCAGGCGGGCTTCGAGCA
>JAEUJL010000036.1 GCA_016794835.1 Gemmatimonadota bacterium
CCCCTCCGTGCGCGAGGCCGTGCGTGGGCTGCGCGCGTCCACCCGCAACCTGCGTCGCACCTTCCCGCGCGACGTGCGCCTGCTGGCCCACGAAGTCCAGTTCACCTATCTCTTTGCGCGCGCGATGGCCGACAGCGGCATTTCCCGTGCGTCGGCTGATACGGTGCTGTTGCTGGCGGATTCCCTGGTGCGCATGCCCGGGGTGGACGCGGAACCCAGCGTCGCGGAGTTTGCGTATCGCTTGGCGTCGATCACCGCCCGGGAGACGGGGAATCCGGGCCGCGCCAACATCTTCCTGCAGCACCGGGCGGCCCTCGTGGATGCACGCGGGATGGCCGACTTCAACCGGGAACAGGCGTCGGCCGCCGCGATCGAGTTGTCTTACTTCCAGCGCGATCCTGCGACCACGCAGGAGCTGCTGGAGCGGGCGGTTCGTGGCCTGTCGCAGCTCGGGGAGTCGTGGCCGGACCGGGCGATCCTCGACAGCCTCACGAGGGCCACGAGTGCGCTCGCGACCACGGTGCGCCAGCAACCGGGGGCCTCAGACGAGACCGTGCGCGCCCTGCACCAGCTGGTCGCGAGCAGTCATCAGCTCAAGGTAGAAGAAAGCCAAATGGCGCTCGCTCGCGACAGCACCAATGCGCGGCTCCGGGCCCGGCTGGCCTCCGACTTCGGCAACCTGGGATACTGGTCGCTGCTCGCCGGGAAGTACGAGGAGTCGCTGCGGCAGTCGGCCGTTGCCCTGCGGTTCGATCCCACGGCCAACTGGATCGAGCAGAACGAGCACCACGCGATGGTGTTTCTCGGGCGCTACGACGAGGTGGTCCCGCTGGTGCGGCGCTGGTACCGCGTGACGTTGACCAACCAGGCTGGCAGCTACCGTGACGCGGCGCTGTCGGATTTGCAGGCGTTTCGCGAGGCGCGGCTCTCGCACCCGGACCTGGCCCGTTACGCGGCACTCTTCGAGGCCACCCCACGATGAGACCCACCGGAGGCGCCTGAGATGTCACGGACCGTCTGGTTCTTTGCCGATGGGGAGCGCGCGGGTGGTCCCGTCACGTGGGACGCCTTGCTCGCGGCCGCGCGTCGTGGTGAGGTGACCCCCAAGGGGCGGGTGTGGACGCCGGCCGTTGATGGGTGGGTACCGGCGCGCGATGTGCCGTGGCTCTTTGGCACGAGCGACGCGACGCTCGCCCCCACGGACGTCGCCGAGGGAGGATTGGCGGTACCGCCTCCGCTCAAGGGCACGATCTTCGCGCGGTCGCGACCCGCGTCGCCGGTCAAGCGGCTCGGGCTCGTGCCGGCGGCGCCGTGGCATCGCGCGTTGGCGCTGGCGATCGACCTCGTGGTGTTGTTCGTGCTGACGCTCGCCATCGGCGGGAGCTTTCTCTGGGCGTTACAACGTGCGGGGCTCAACGGGCCGGAGGTCGAGCAGTCGGACATCTTCGGGCTCGCGGCGGTCGTGCTCCTCCTGCTCTATCCCGTGGCGACCGAGTCGTACTGGGGAGCGTCGTTAGGCAAGCGGATCCTGAAGTGCCAGGTCGTGGATGCCTTTGGCGAGACCCCCTTCGCGACCCGCATCGTGATCCGGTCGCTGGTCCGCGGGCTCGGCGTGCTGGGGCTGCTCGTGAGTGGGGCGACCATCGCGGACGGAGGCATCCGGAGCGCCAACGTCGCGTGGTTTGTCGGGACGGTGCCCGTGTTCGTCTTCTCGGCGGTCTCGATGTGGCTCCGCGATCGCCGCGCGTTGCACGACCTTGCCGGAGGCACCTGGGTGGTGCGTCGCCGCTAGGGCTCCGGCAGTTCCTTGGCGTACAGGACCGACCACTCGCCCACTTCCTCGGCCATGTCACGCGCCACCGTTTCGGTCTGGCGCAGCACCTCGGCCGCCCACGATCCGGGATCCGTGTCCGGGTGCGCCGCGGCAAAGGTCATCCGTTCGTTGAGCTGCTCCGCGGCCAGGAGGCGCCCGCCGGTCGCAACCCCCACCGGACCTCGCAGGATCGTGCGGATGACCGCACTGCGATCCGCCAGTCGCCGACACTCGGACTGGAAGCGCACCGCATTGAGTCCCGCAACGACGGCGGGCAGGACAGCCGCCAGGAAGACCAACCAGGCCAGGTTGGCGCTCACGAACTCCGCCACCGGCGCGGGAAGCACGTGGGTCAGCTCGCCGATGGTGAGTCCGATGTCGATCACCACGAACACGATCACGGCGATATTCAGCCGTCGTCCCCAGCTGTCGAGGAACCGATGCAGCCGGTCCATCGTGCGCGCCAGGCGGCGATGATATTCGGCCTGCGCCACGATCCACTGCGCCTGGAGCCGAGCGAGCCCTGACCGCGCGTCCGGCTGGAGGAGGTGCAGGGTCACGGAACCGCCCGCCGCCCCGGGGATCGTCACGGGGTGCGCGAAGGCGGCCGGCGCGATGGAGCGGACGATCGCCTCGAGCAGCCAGTCCACCGCACTCTGTCGCACCACGCGGGACGCGTATTGTGGCGGCGCCGCCGATGGCGGCTCAAAGCTCCCGAGCAATGGCAGGTAGTACATCGCCCGGAGTCGTTCGGCAAGATATCGGTAGTCCACCATCTTGTCGTTCCAGCTCTCGTGCGTCGCCTGGTGCGTGTTGCGCGCGATCGTGACGACGATGAATCCCTTGAGCACGGCCAGCGCCAGGAGCACGGGCAGCAACGCGGAGCCCGGCGGCAGCGCCGCCTCTTCCCCCGTGACCGCGGCCACCTGGGGGGTGTGTTGTTGCCCGAGCAACACGAGGCTCAGGGCCGCCAGGGTGACCGCGAGGATCGCCAGCGTGTAGTTGAGCAGGTAGGCCCCGCGATACAACCCGGCGTAGTGGTAGTTGAGCGACGTCGCGCGCGCCCGCCAGGGCTGCACCGGCTCGAGCGGGACATCGGTCGCGAGTGGGGGAAGGTCGCCCTGGAATTGCCGTTCAAACCAACGCCACAGGCGTTCCCGACGGGTTGGGCGCCGCTGCCCGGCCGCGTTGACCGGCGGAACGGCGGCATGCTCCGCAGCGTGGCCGGGGGCACCGAAGTACTCCTCGAGCAGCCCTTCGTCGTGCGTGTGCGCCGTGGCGCCGCTGTCGGGATCGATCAGGACGTCGTGCAGGTGGGCCGTGATCGCCTCGACCAACGCGCCCGTGCCTGGCGGATCGGCGGCGAGTGCCGCGGCCAGGTCGTGGAAGGGCTGGATGAACCAGGCTCCACCACGCGCGGTGTCGATGAACACGACGGGGAGGTCTCGCTCCAGGGCCGCGCGCACGGTTTCCATGGAGCCGCCCGTGCGACCGGGTTGCGTGCTGTCGGCCGCCGCGACGAGCAGGTCGGCTTGTCGCAGCAGGAGGGCGCCCTGCGCACGATAGGCGCGACCACGTCGCACCCTGGCGAACGGCGTGTCCGGATCGGGCCGCGCCATCTGCCCGTCGAGGGCGATCACAAAGGCGCATTCACTCGCGAGCGCATCAAAGACCGGCCGGTGCGCGACATCCCGCGAGTCCCGATAGGCAACCGCCTCGGCCGGGAGGACGGCCCCCAACTCCACGTCGATGTCGCGCTGTCGCGATCGCATCTCAACGGCGGCCCGGGCGACGAGTGAATCCGCCCCCTCGGCCAGCCCCGTGACCACGCGCAGGACGGGGCGGTCCGCATGGTAGAAGCGGGCGATGTGCTCGCCCGTACGACTCGCATGGATGCGGCGCAGCTCGGCGACAATGGTCGACGCGATGGTGTCCCAGCCCGCCGCGAGGCGCGCGCTTCCTTCATCGGTCAGCTCTCGCGCTCCCGCGATCGCCACCCGAAAGGTGAGCCGGGGGAGCGGCGGGACGGCGGACGGCGTCTTCGCTGGTGGTGGCTGGACCATGGAGGGAATTCTGGCGGTCGGCGGCCGCCCCGTCCATCTGGTGGGGGGCGGCCGGCCTAGAGCGCCCGCAAGCGGTTGAGGCGCAACTCCAGGTGGCGCTTCACGTCCCGCCATTCGGCCGCGAGGATGCTGTACATCACGCTGTCCCGCGCGGTGCCATCGCGCCGCGCCTGGTGATGCCGGATCACCCCGTCCTTCTTTGCGCCGATAGCCTCGATGGCGCGCTGCGACCGGACGTTGAAGTTGTCGGTGCGCAGTCCCACCACCGCGCACCCCAGCTGCTCGAAGGCGTGGGTGAGCAACAGCAACTTGCAAGTTGTGTTGAGGGCGCTCCGCTGGTAGCTGGCGGCGTACCAGGTCCACCCGATCTCCACCCGATCGATCGCGGGGACGATGTCGTGGTAGCGGGTCGAGCCGGCGATGTGTCCCGTGAGCAGGTCACGGACGACCCACGGGAGCATGTGCCCGGCCTGCTGGCCGTCGAGCGCTGTCGTGATGTAGGTGCCGACCTGGTCCGGCGCCGGCACCGAGGTGAACCACAACTCCCAGAGCTTGCCGTCCGCCGCGGCCTGTCCCAACCCGTCCGCGTGCGAGGCATTCATGGGCTCGAGGCGAACGTCGTACCCCTCGAGGGTGATCGGCGCCGGAGTGATCATGGCGGAAGTGTGCGGCGCGCCGACGCCCCCGGCAATGCCTCCCCGGCGGGGGTCAGCCCTTGAGGGCGCGCATCTTGTTCCCCTTCGCCTCGTGGGTCAACTCGGCGAGCCCCAGCGCTTCCATCAGGGGCGGGATGTACATGCCGAACCGCCCGCGGAGCCCCTTCTTGAGGCCGTACCACCCACCGATCGGGTTCTTTGGCGAGCGTCCCCATGCCTCGACCGTGCCGGGCTTGGCGGGTTTCTGCTCGTCGGCGCTCCCCAACTCCATCCACTCGCCATGCGCGCTCAGCATGGCATGCAGGTCCTGGAGGCAGCGGACATCGTAGTGCAACACCGTCTTCCCGACCGTGCACACCAGGACCTCGCGACCATCGATCGTATCGGTATGCATGGTGTAGGTCGACGTCCCGGGCGGGGTCGAGAGCTCGCGGGGCTTCGCCTTGGTGCCAACAGCGGGGATCTTCATCGGGACTCGGCGGCGCGCTTGAGGTCGGCGGCGAACTGGTCGAACGCCGCGTCGAACGAGGGGATCATGCGGGCAAACAATGGAAAGATGGGACCGCCGATCTTCTCGTGCATCGTGACGGTGA
>JAEUJL010000042.1 GCA_016794835.1 Gemmatimonadota bacterium
GACGAACTCCTGCACCGGGGTCCCGCGCACCACGGTGTTGAGGGCCGTGCTCAGGTCCTCGTTCGACTCGCCCTGGTACCGCACGCGGATCTGCGTCCGCCGATCGGTCTCTCGCAACTCACTGGATTCGACACCCCCCAACCCGCCGGCGAGCGCATTGGAGACCTCGTCGACCGACACCCCGCGCTCGGCCATGCGCGCCCGCTCCAGCGCGACCTCCACCACGGGCGCGGAGCCCTGCTGCGACGATCGCACGTCGGTGAGCGAGGTGACACTCGTCAGGCGCGTGCGCACCGTATCTGCCCAGCGCGTTGCCTCGTCGAGGGTCCGCGCCGAGACCTCAACCCGAACCGTGCGCCCCTCTCGGCCAATGAGTGAACCAAACTCACTCTGGCCGGCGAGGTCGATCGCGAGGGCACCCTTTGACAGGTCCGGTACCCCGGCGCGCAACCGGTCGGCAAATGTCGTGGCCTCGGTCCCCTCGGGCACCGGGATCAGCAGCTGTGCGGTCGCCGACGAACCCGGGTCTGCGCCGGCCAGCACCTCCTCGTCGGTCGCGGTGCCGACGCGGCTGTAGATCCCGCGGCTGCCGGCGGCGCGTGCCGCGTCCTCCAGTCGCCCCACCTGGCGCGCGGTCTCCTCGATGGACGTCCCCTCGGCCAGGTGCAACTGTGCCACCGCCACCTGTTCGTTGACGGCCGGCAGGATTTCCCGCGGCAGCTGCATCGCAACCCACACCGTGAACGCGGTCGCGACGATCGTGATCCCGAAGACCAGCGGAGGATGCGCGAGCGACCACCGCATCCCGCGCTCGTACCACCGGGTGAACGTATCTCCCCATTTGGTGAGCAACCCGCCATTCCGCACGACACTGGACCCCGGATCAGCGCTCGCATGCGCTCGCTCGTCCGGGGAACTTCCTTCGTGTTCAGGGCGCGGCTCGGCACCAAGCGGCGCTATCTCGTCCTCCACGTGTCCCGGGCTTGACCCGGGACCCAGTGTCGTTGTCGCGTGAACCGCGCGCCGCCTCCTCCCCGCAATAAGCACCGGCATCAACGTCAGGGCGAGGATGAGCGACGCCGCGACCGTGGTGACCACCGAGAGCGACAGATCCCTGAACAGCGCCGCCGCCAACCCGCGCACGAAGATGATCGGGCCAAAGACCAGGAGTGTCGTCAGGGTGCCGGCGACCAGCGGCCCGGTTACCTCTTCGGTCGCCTCGATCGTCGCCCGCACGAGCGGCACCCCCTCTTCGTGTTTCCTCGCTGACGCCTCCGCCACGACGATCGCATTGTCCACCAGGAGGCCCACGCCTAACGCGAGCCCGCCCAGCGAGAGCACGTTCACCGTCACGTCCATCTGCTGCAGCAGCACCAGCGCCACCAGGATCGACAACGGCAGCATGATCCCGATCGCCAGGCTCATCCGCCAGTTGCGCAGGAAGACGAGGATCAGGAGCAGGGAGATGACGCCACCGACGAGGATTTCCTGCCCAAGGTTCGACAGGGCGTCCACCACGAAGTCCGCCTGCGCGGCGACCATCGTGAGCGTGACCGCGGGGAACTCCTTGGCCAGGGCGTCGATCGTCTCGCGCAGGTCGCGCGTCACGGCCACCGTGTTGGCGCCGGCGTCCTTGTAGACCACCAGGCCAACCGCCCGCTTGCCGTCGAGTCGGGTGAGGGTCTTGGGGTCGGCGGTGGTCACCGAGATCGTTGCCACATCCTTCACCCGAATCCCGCTGCCCGCGGGCCCGATCGGGACCTCGAGGACTTCTTCTGGCGTCCGAAACTCGGTGAGCGTGCGAACGGCAAACCGGAACTGCCCGCGGCGGATCGTGCCACTCGCGCCCGTCGGGTTCGCACTGCGGATCGCCGTCGAGAGGTCGTTGGGGGTGAGGCCGAGCGCGCGGAGGCGTGCAGGATC
>JAEUJL010000457.1 GCA_016794835.1 Gemmatimonadota bacterium
GAGTGCAATCGCACCGGAGCCGGTGCCCACGTCGACCGCCACCTTGCCGGCGCGTGCCTGGGGGCTGGTGAGCACCAGGTCAACCAGCCGCTCGGTCTCTGGTCGAGGGATGAGGACGCGTTCGTCGACGTCGAGATTCAGAAAGCGAAAGGCGGCCCGGCCGACCGCGTAGGCAAAGGGCGCCCCCGCGGCACGGCGTCGCGCCGCGCGACCGATGGCTTCGTGCTCGTGCACCGAGGCGCGGTGCGTCGGATTGAGATTGGGCCAGAAGCGCGGACGATCCAGCACCGCGGCCACCAGGTCCCTCGCCTCGGTCCGCGGCGCGTCGATCCCGGCGTGCCCCAGGACCATCGCCACCTCGCGGACCAGGTCGCCCAGCGACGGACCGTCGGTCGGCGGGCCCGCCGTCGACGACTTCCGGGACTGTTCCGCCTCGAACGCGCCGAACGTCACGAGCCCCCCTCTCCCGAGAGCTTCTCCTCCAGGTCCGCCAGCTTGAGGGCATCGATCAATCGACCGATGTCACCATCCATGACCGTGGGGAGGTCGTGCAACGTCAGGTTGATGCGGTGGTCCGTGACGCGGCTCTGCGGATAGTTGTACGTCCGGATCTTGGCGGACCGGTCGCCGGTGGAGACCGCAGACTTCCGCAGGCGAGAGCGTGCCTCCTGCTGCTCGCGGATCCGCTCGTCCAGCAGGCGGGCCCGGAGGACTTCCATGGCCTTCGCGCGATTCTGGATTTGCGAGCGCTGGTCCTGCTGCTGCACGACGATGCCCGTGGGGATGTGCGTGATGCGGACCGCGGAATCGGTGGTGTTCACCCCCTGCCCGCCCGGTCCCGAGGCGCGGAACACGTCGACGCGCAGTTCCTTCTCGTCGATGTTCACGTCGATCTCCTCGGCCTCCGGGAGGACCGCCACGGTCGCCGCCGACGTGTGGATCCGCCCCGCCGCCTCGGTGACCGGCACACGCTGCACGCGGTGCACCCCGCCTTCCCAGCGCAGGTCGCCGAAGGCGCCGTCCCCGATGACCTTGAAGATGACTTCGCGAAGGCCGCCGAGCGTGCCGGTGGATGCGGAGATGGTCTCGATGCGCCATCCACCGCGTCGCTCGATGTAGCGGGTGTACATGCGGTGGAGGTCCGCCGCGAAGAGGGCGGCTTCGTCGCCCCCGGTACCGGCCCGGATCTCGACGATGGCCGTGCGGTCATCGAGCGGATCGTGAGGGACCAGGAGGGGCCGGACTTCCAACTCCAGGCGCGCGATCTCCTCATCGAGTCGCGCGGCCTCCGCGCGAGCCTCGGCGGCGAACTCCGCGTCGTCGCCGTTGGCGAGTTCGCGGGCCCCGGCGAGTTCGGCGTCACATCGCTCGAGGCGCGCCGCAATGGCGACGACGCCCTGCAGCCGCTGGTGTTCCCGGCCTAACGAGGCCAGGCGGCGCGCGTCACGGGCCGTGGTGGGATCTGCGAGTTCTTCTTCGACCTGGCCGGCACGGCCCACCGCATCCGCCAGGCGTGCGCGGATGAGGCTCAGGTGGCCTTACCGGCGTACTTCTGGCGGAAGCGCTCCACGCGGCCGGCGGTGTCAACCAGCTTCTGCTTGCCGGTGTAGAACGGGTGGCAGTTGGAGCAGATGTCGAGCGAGAGCTCAGCGACGGTCGACCGCGTCTGCCAGGTGTTGCCACAGGCGCAGCGGACGGTACAGGTCGCGTACTCGGGATGGATATCGGTCTTCACGGCGATTCAGCGTTCTTGGAGAGCTGGGAAAGCTCACCCTGAGGCCCGCAAAGATCAAGTGGGACAATGGGATAGGGGACGGGGGACG